>SEGN01000102.1 GCA_004211245.1 Variovorax sp. | reverse complement strand
CCGATTCGATGGCGCGCCGGGGCGCCGATGTGCTGGGCATCGACCTGGCCGACAAGGCGCTCAAGGTCGCGCAGTTGCACGCGCTGGAGGCGGGCACGCAGGGGGTGAAGTACCGGGAGGTCAGCGTGGAGGCCCTGGCCGCCGAGCAGCCCGGCAGTTTCGACGTGGTCACCTGCATGGAGATGCTGGAGCATGTGCCCGAACCTTCTTCGGTGGTCCGGGCCTGCGCCGCGCTCGTCAGACCCGGTGGCTGGGTGTTCTTCTCGACCATCAACCGGAATCTCAAGGCCTTCATGCTGGCCATCGTCGGCGCCGAGTACGTGCTCAACATGCTGCCACGCGGCACGCACGAGTACCAGAAGCTGATCCGCCCCAGCGAGCTCGCAGGCTACTGTCGCGCGGCTGGCCTGGATTTGCGCGAAACCCGCGGCCTGCAGCACAACCCGCTGACACGCCGCTACTGGCTGAACGACGACACGAGCGTCAACTACATGTTCGCGACGCAGCGTCCAGCGGCTGTTGCCTGATGCAGGCCGAAGGCATTCGCGCCGTGCTGTTCGATCTCGATGGCACGCTGATCGACAGTGCGCCCGACCTCGGCGCTGCGGCTGACAAGATGCGCATGGACCGCGGCATGCCCTCGCTGCCGGCCGCCCTGTACCGGCCGATGGCGGGCGCCGGCGCTCGCGGCATGCTGGGAGTGGCTTTCGGCATCACGCCCGATGCGCCGGAATTTGCGCTGCTGCGCGAAGAGTTCTATGTGAACTACGAAACGCGCATGGTGGCCGGCACGGTCATTTTCGAAGGCGTGCAGCAGCTCATCGACGGTCTGCGGGAACGCGGGCTGCACTGGGGGGTCGTCACCAACAAGTCGGCACGCTTCACCGAACCGCTGACGCGCGCGATCCCGCTGTTCGCGAGCGCAGGTGCGATCGTGAGCGGCGACACCACGCCTTTTGCCAAGCCGCATCCGGAGCCGCTGTTCGAGGCGGCCCGGCGCATCGGCGTCGATCCGGCACTTTGCATCTACGTAGGGGACGACGAGCGCGACATCGTGGCCGGGCACGCAGCCGGCATGCGTACGGTCGCCGCCACCTATGGCTACATGGGCGAGCAGGCCGATGCCGCGCAGTGGCGCGCCCATGCGTCCATCGAAACTCCACTGGCGCTCTTGCAAACGGTTTAGCGTGTGACTGCGCGACTCCGGGAGCGAGATCCAAATCAGATCACTAAACATGTAGAACTGCGCGAAGAAGGCTTGCGGACGGGGGTTCAAATCCCCCCAGCTCCACCACTCACGATCCGCCCGGCCGTTTCACGACGGCCGGGCTTTTTTATACGCGTTCGTTTCGTGGCTATAGTCGGTGCCGCCCGGCCTTCGCATTGCGCCGGTTCCATCCCCAGGAAACAACATGCCGGACACCCTGACGACCGCGATCACGGACTATTACGATTCGGTCCCGTACGATTCGCATCCGTTTCCCCAGACGGCAGCCGAGCACCTGGAAGCACTCGCCTATCTGTTCGGCCTGGAGAGCACGCCGCCGGCGCGCGCGAGGGTGCTCGAACTGGGGTGTGCCGCAGGCGGCAACCTGCTGCCTTTCGCGGCGCGGCATCCGGAGGCCAGCGCGCTCGGGATCGATCTGTCCCCGGTGCAGGTGGCGCAAGGGGTGGCGCTGATCGGTCAGACAAGACTCGGCAATGTCGAACTGCGTGCCTTCAATATTGCAGATATCGACGCGTCGTTCGGACAGTTCGACTACATCGTCTGCCACGGGGTCTACAGCTGGGTGCCGCCCGAGGTGCAGGACGCCATCCTGCGGGTCTGTTCGGAGAACCTCGCGCCGAACGGCGTGGCCTACGTCAGCTACAACGTGTATCCCGGATGGAAGGCGCGCGAGATCGTGCGCGACGCCATGATCCTGCGCGGGGGTCCACGCGACGAACCCGACGAGAAACTCTCGTATGCGCGCGGCATGCTCGAGTTTCTCGAGCAGTCGGCGCGGCCGGACAGCGTGTTGAAGAAGACGCTGGAAGAAACGATGCCGATCGTGCGCAACGCGAGCGGCTATTACCTGCTGCACGAGTTTCTCGAGCCCTGCAATGCACCGTGCTACTTCAAGGAGTTCGTCGAGCGCGCCTCGGCCCGCGGGCTCGCCTATCTGGCCGACGCCGAGCCTTCGACCATGTTCGTGCAGAACTATGGCGAGAAGGTGCGGGAGCCGCTGTTGCGCGAATGCGGCGGCAGCCAGATCATGATCGAGCAATACCTCGATTTCCTGGTCAATCGGACCTTCCGGCAGACGTTGCTGGTCAAGAAGGAACGGGTCGGCGAGATTCGCTACCGCCTGGACCCTGCCCGTCTCCGCGCGTTGGCCTACGCGGGCGTGTTCCTGCCGGACGACGGCTCCGCGTTGTCGCTCGACGGCCCGGAGCAGCCCTGCACGGCCATCCGCAACCTGAAGGTGACTTTGCGCCTGCCGGTGCACAAGGCGGTCGCCCAGGTGCTCGACCAGCTGTACCCGGCCGCTGTGCTGCCCGAAGCCCTGGTCACCGAAGTCTCCGCGCGGACCGGCGAACCCCGCAGCGCAGTGGAACCTGTCGTCATGGCCATGCTGGAGGAACTGCTGATCCTCGGCGCCGTGCGGCTGCGGCGCAGTCCGATCGAAGCAGCGGCGCAGGTATCGGACCTGCCGCGCGCGCTCGAGGCGGTGCGTCACGGACACGGGCTGGCGCTGAACACCGGGCCCAGCGCAGTGGCGTGCAACCTGTGGCATGAGCAGGTCACGCTGTCGCCGCTGGAGCGTTGTCTGCTGCCATTGCTCGACGGCGCCCACAGTCATGAAGCGCTCGCGGAACATCTGGCCGGCGAGGCGCGTGCCGAGCGGCTGCGCTTCTTCAAGGATGACCGGCCCGTGACGGAGGCGTCCGCGCTGCGCGACTTCACCCGGCAGCAGGTAACCCTTGCGTTGAAGGATTTGCGTCGCAAGGGGCTGCTGCTCGCGGCCTGATCGATTGAATCAACTCTGAACCGTCGGGAGATATGAAATGAAGCACTGTCACTGGGTATTCGGTTTGCGCTCGGCCGTCGTCGCTGCGCTGGCCGTGGCGGGCGCGGCGCAGCTGCACGCGGCATCGGTCGCACCGGTGGCGGCGCAGAACGGCATGGTCGTCACTGCGCAGCACCTCGCGTCGAAGGTCGGCGTCGACGTCCTCAAGAAGGGCGGCAACGCAGTCGATGCGGCGGTGGCCGTGGGCTATGCGCTCGCCGTGGTTTACCCGGCTGCGGGCAACCTGGGCGGCGGCGGCTTCATGACCGTGCAGCTGGCCGACGGCCGCAAGACCTTCCTCGACTTCCGCGAGAAGGCGCCGCTCGCCGCCACCGCCAACATGTACCTCGACAAGGATGGCAACGTCGTCAAGGGCCTGAGCACCAACGGGCACCTGGCCGTGGGCGTGCCCGGCACCGTGTCGGGCATGGAACTGGCGCGCGAGAAGTACGGCACCATGAAGCGCGCCGCCCTGATCGCACCGTCGATCGCGCTGGCCGAGAAGGGCTTTGCGCTGGAGCAGGGCGACATCGACATGCTGCAGACCGCGACGGCCGACTTCAGGAAGGATCCTGTGTCGGGCGCCATCTTCCTGAACAGGGGCGAGCCCTTCGCGGTGGGCCAGAAGCTGGTCCAGAAAGACCTGGCCAAGACCCTCAAGGCCGTCAGTGCCAAGGGCACCGACGGTTTCTACAAAGGTTGGGTCGGCTCGGCCATCGTCGCCTCCAGCCAGGCCGGCAAAGGCATCATCACGCAGGCCGATCTCGACCAGTATCAGACGCGCGAACTGGCGCCGGTCGAATGCGATTACCGCGGCTACAGGGTGATTTCCGCGCCGCCGCCGAGCTCGGGAGGCGTGGTCATCTGCGAGATGCTCAACATTCTGGAGGGCTACCCGCTCAAGGACCTGGGCTTCCGCTCGGCGCAGGCGGTGCACTACCAGATCGAGGCGATGCGCCACGCCTACGTGGACCGCAACAGCTACCTCGGTGACCCGGACTTCGTGAAGAACCCGCTCGACCGCCTGCTCGACAAGGGCTACGCGGAGAAGATCCGCGCCGTGATCGACCCGAAGAAGGCCGGCGTCTCGAAAGACATCAAGCCCGGCGTCGCGCCGCATGAGGGCAGCAACACCACGCACTATTCGATCACCGACCAGTGGGGCAATGCGGTCGCGGTCACCTACACGCTGAACGACTGGTTCGGTGCAAAGGTCACGGCCGACAAGACTGGCGTGTTGCTCAACAACGAGATGGACGACTTCACTTCCAAGATCGGCGTGCCCAATCTGTACGGCCTGGTGCAGGGAGAGGCCAATGCGATCGCGCCGGGCAAGCGACCGCTCAGTTCGATGAGTCCGACCATCGTCACCAAGGACGGCAAGCCTGTCATGGTGGTCGGAACGCCGGGCGGCAGCCGCATCATCACGGCCGTCCTGCACACGATCCTGAACGTGGTCGACTACGGCATGAACGTGCAGGAGGCGGTCGACGCGCCGCGCTTCCACCAGCAGTGGCTGCCCGACGTGACCAACGTCGAGACATTCGCACTCAGCCCCGACACACGCAAGATCCTGGTCGACATGGGCCACAACATCGGCGTGCCGCAGCCGGCGAACCACATGGCCGCGATCGTCGTCGGCGCGCCCTCGCTCGGCGGCAAGCCGGTCGGCAACAACCGCTTCTACGGTGCGAACGACCCGCGCCGCAACACCGGCCTGGCGCTCGGCTACTGATCCGGTGCTGTTGCAAGACATCCTCTACAGCCAGGGTTTCGGAACCCGGCGGGTCTGCATCGGCCTGATCCAGCAGGGGCATGTGTCGGTCGCCGGCGAGCGGGTGACCGACGCTGCGGCGGATTTCGTGGCGCCGGGCCTGCATTTCACCGTGCAGGGCGCGGCCTGGGAGTACCACGAGAAGGCCTATCTCATGCTGCACAAGCCGACTGGCACCGAGTGCTCGCAGAAGCCTTCGACGTGGCCCAGCATCTACACCTTGCTGCCTTCGCCGTTGCGCCTTCGTCCCAACAAGGGGGCGGTGCAGGGCGTGCAGGCCATCGGCCGGCTCGACCAGGACACCACCGGGTTGCTGCTGCTGACCGACGACGGCCAGTTCATCCACCGCATGGGCTCGCCGAAGCACCATGTGCCGAAGGTGTACGAGGCGACGGTCAAGCACCCGCTCGACGCGTCGCAGGTGCAGAAGCTGCTGACCGGCGTGGTGCTCGACGACGACCCGAAGCCGGTGCGTGCCGCCGCCTGCGAGGCCGTCGAGCCGCTGCACCTGCGCCTCACATTGACGGAAGGCAAGTACCACCAGGTCAAGCGCATGGTGGCGGCGGTGGGCAATCGGGTGGAGGCGTTGCACCGCTCGTCGATCGGCGTGCTGTCGCTGCCGGAAGACCTGGCACCCGGCCAGTGGCGCTGGCTCACGGCCGGCGAGGTCGAGGCGCTTCGCAGCGCGCGCTGAAAACGCGCGGTGCCGGTCAGCCGACGGTCGGGTCCGGCCGTTGATAATCGACGCCTTCTTCCGGAACACTCCCCTTGCGCTTTCCTGCCTCCTTCCACGGCTGCGTCGCGGCCTTCCTGCTGGCGTGTGCCGCTTTCTCGCCGCCAGCCCGTGCAGCCGACTCGCCGCCCCTTTTCGTGCTCAATTCGCTGGACGCCACGGTGAGCGTGATCGATCCTGCCAATTGGTCGGAGAAGCAGCGCATACCGACCGGCAAGGAACCGCATCACCTGTATCTGACGCCGGATCGGCAGTCGCTGATCGTGGCCAATTCGGCAGGCGACTCGCTGACCTTCCTCAACCCGCGCACGGCCGAAGTGCAGCGCGTGGTGTACGGGATCATCGATCCGTACCAGCTGCAGTTTTCCCACGACATGAAGTGGTTCGTCACCGCGGCCAACCGGCTGAACCACGTCGACATCTACCGGTGGGACGGCAAGGACCTGAAGCTCGCCAAGCGCATCGCGACCGGCAAGACGCCGAGCCACATCTGGATCGACAAGGCCAGCACGGTGGCCTACGTCACGATGCAGGACAGCGACGAACTCATCGCGGTCGATCTGGCCACGCAAACCGTCAAATGGCGCACCCCGACCGGCGCGATGCCGGCCGACGTCTTCGGCATCCACGGCGACAAGACCCTGTTGGTCGGCCTGACCGGGAGCGACGGCGTGCAGGTTTTCGATGTCGCTGGCGCCGAGCCCAGGCTGGTCGGCAAGATCCCCACGGGCAAGGGCGCGCACGCATTTCGCGCCGCGGGCGACGGCAAGAGCGTCTTCATCAGCAACCGCGTGGCCAACACCATCAGCCGCATCGACATCGCGACGCTCAAGGTGAGCGAGGAGTATCCGGTTCCGGGCGGGCCCGATTGCATGGACGTCTCGGCCGACGGCAAGACACTGTTCGTGACCTCGCGCTGGGCCAAGAAGCTCAGCGTGATCGACCTGGCGTCGCGCAAGGTGGTGCGGCAGGTGAACGTCGGTCGTTCGCCCCACGGCGTCTGGACGCTGGAAAATGCGTCACGCTAGACGTTGTGCCGCGCTGCTGACGGCCTGTCTGCTCGGCCCGCTCGCAAACGCCCAGGCCCGTTGCGACAAGCCGGTGTATCTGACCCTCGACACCGGCCACATGGGGGTTGCGCCCCTGGTCGCCGACGTACTCAAGCGCCAGGATGTGCGCGTCACTTTCTTCGGCGCTGCAGAGCGCACCCAGACCGACGGCGACAGCCTCGACAGCCATTGGGCCGCCTGGTGGAAGGCGCGCGCGGCGGAGGGCAACGAGTTCGGCTCGCACACCTACGACCATGTCTACTGGCGTGGCGACGTGAAAGGCGTCGAACAGCGTTTTCGCGTCAGGCCCTCGGCCGGCGCGCTGGCCGGGCGCGAATTCACGTGGAGCGCGGCCCAGTACTGCGAGAACATCGCGAAGGCGTCCGACCGGCTGCAGGCCATCACCGGCAAGAAACCGCTGCCCTTGTTCCGGGCGCCGGGCGGCAAGACTTCGCCGAAGTTGCTGGCCGCTGCCAGAGGCTGCGGCTACGAGCATGTCGGCTGGTCGCCGGCCGGCTTCCTCGGGGACGAGTTGCCGAGCGAGACCTTCAGCAACGAGAGGCTGCTGGCGCAGGCGCTCGACAGGATTCGTGCCGGCGACATCCTGCTGGCGCACCTGGGCATCTGGTCGCGCAAGGATCCGTGGGCACCGGCCGATCTCGAACCGCTGATCGTCGGCCTCAAGGAAAAAGGCTTTTGCTTCCAGACGCTGCGGCAGCATCCCGCTTACCGCGACTGGATCGCCAGGCACCCCTGACATGGACTGGTTCAGCGACCACTTCGCGACGCTGCAGCAGTGGCTGTTCGAAGCGGCGGTGCAACCGCTGGTGTACGCGGCCGGGCTGGGCGGCCGGGTCGAGGAGGCCTTCGACGCCACTGGCTGGCTGCTGGTCGGATTGATCCAGATCGCTGTCCTGCTGGCGGTGATCGGGCCGTTGCAGCGCTGGCGCCCGGTGGAGCCGGTGACCGACCGGCGCGCCGTTCGCACCGACATCCTCTACACCCTGATTCATCGGCTGGGCCTGTTCCGGCTCGCCATGTTCTTCGCGCTCGACCCCGTGTTCGACGCGGGGCTGGGCGCGCTGCGCGGGGCCGGCTGGGGCACGCTGCATCTGGACGAACTCTGGCCCGGGGTGACCGACGTGCCGCTGGTGGCGTTCGCGATCTACCTCGTGGTGCTGGATTTTGTCGAGTACCTCATCCACCGGGGCCAGCACGGGTTCAACTGGTGGTGGGGCCTGCATTCGCTGCACCACTCGCAGCGCCAGATGACGATGTGGAGCGACAACCGCAACCACTTGCTCGACGATGTGATCCACGACACCCTGATCGTCGTGGTGGCGCAATTGATCGGCGTCGCGCCGGGGCAGTTCATTGCGCTCGTCGCGCTGACCCAGCTCAGCGAGAGCCTGCAGCATGCCAACCTGCGCCTGTCGTTCGGTGCCCTCGGCGAGCGCCTGTGGATCAGTCCCCGCTTTCACCGCATGCACCACAGCATCGGCGCGGGCCATGAATCCAACGGGCGCCAGACCCTTGGCGGACACAACTTCGGCGTGCTGTTGCCCTGGTGGGACATGCTGTTTCGCACCGTCAGCTTCGAGCGCCGCTATGACCCCACCGGGATCCGCGACCAGGTCGAGCCCGACGCGCGCGGAAGGCTGCGCGATTACGGGCGCGGTTTCTGGGCACAGCAATGGCTCGGGCTCAAGCGCATGGCGGGCCGCTAGCGCCGTAGCGTATCCTCGCCGGCGATGCGCCTTCTTCTCGATTCCTTCTGGCGCGCGGTGGCCTACTGCCTGCGCCCCCGCGTGATGCTGCTGTCGCTGCTGCCCCTCGGGCTCATGGTGGTGATGGCGGCGGTCTTCGGTTATTTCTTCTGGAGCCCCACCGTGGCCTGGACGCGCGAGGCGCTCGAGTCCTGGCCGTTGCTCGCCAGCTTCTGGGGCTGGATCGGGCGTTTTTTTTCCGGCGATGTCACTGGCACGCTGGCGCCGCTGGTGGTGGTTTTTGCCGCCACGCCGTTGCTGGTGGTCACGGCCCTGGTCATCGTGGCCGGCTTCATGGCGCCGGCGCTCACGCGGCTGGTGGGCGAGCGGCGCTTCCCTGCGCTGGAGCAGAAGAAGGGCGCCTCCTTCGTCGGCAGCGTCGCCCGCTCGATCGGGCTCACGCTGCTGGCGCTGATCGCACTGGTGGTGTCGATGCCCCTGTGGCTGATCCCGCCGCTGGTGCTGATCCTGCCGCCGCTGATCTGGGGCTGGCTGACCTATCGCGTGATGAGCTTCGATGCGCTGGCCGAACACGCGAGCGCCGAAGAGCGCGCCGCGCTGCTGCGGATGCACCGCTTGCAACTGCTCGGCATCGGCGTGCTGTGCGGCTACCTCGGCGCTGCGCCGAGCATCGTCTGGGCCTCCGGCCTGCTGTTCGCGGCGGCGTTTTTCGTGCTCGTGCCGCTGGCCATCTGGATCTACACGCTGGTGTTCGCCTTCTCCGCGCTCTGGTTTGCGCACTATTGCCTCGATGCGCTGGCCCAGTTGCGGGCGGAACGCGCCGCGCTGGCCATTGCCAATCCGGCCACGCCCGCGGTCGCACCCGATCGCGCCATCGAAACACAATGGGGCGCTCCATGACGCGTGCGATCGGACTGATCATCGTCGGCGACGAAATTCTCTCGGGCAAGCGGCTCGACAAGCACATGCCCAAGGTCATCGAGCTGCTGGCCGCGCGGGGCCTCCAGCTCGACTGGGCCGAATATGTCGGCGACGAACCGGCGCGCATCACGGCGGCCCTGAAGCGTGCCTTCGCGTCGGGCGACATCGTTTTTTCGACCGGCGGCATCGGCGCCACGCCGGACGACCACACCCGTCAGTGCGCGGCGGCGGCGTTGGGCGTGCCGCTCGCGCTCCACGCCGAGGCCGAAGCGCTCATCCGGGAGCGCATGCGCGACACAGCGGCCGAGCAGGGCGTCGCCTATGAGCCGGATCGCCCCGACAACGTGCACCGGCTCAACATGGGCGTGTTTCCGCAAGGTGCCACGATCATCCGCAACCCCTACAACAAGATACCGGGTTTCAGCGTGGCCGACGTGCACTTCGTGCCCGGTTTTCCCGTAATGGCCTGGCCGATGATCGGGTGGGTGCTCGACGCGCGCTATGCCGCCCTGTTTGCAAAGGGCCGGAGCGCCGAGAAGTCGGTCGTCGTCTACGGGGCGATGGAAGCCACGCTCACGCCGCTGATGGAGGCCATCGAACGCGACCATCCGGGTGTGAAGGTGTTCAGCCTGCCCAGCGTCGATCAAATGGCACAGAAACTGCATTCCCTTCCCCGAATTCCTAACCACCATCCACCAAGGAGAATTTGATGGCAAAGACCGTCGCCGACGTACTCAAACTCGTGAAGGAAAGCGAGGTCAAGTTTGTCGATTTCCGTTTCACAGACACCCGTGGCAAGGAACAGCACGTCACCGTGCCAGTTTCCGCTTTCGACGAGAGCAAGTTCACCGATGGTCACGCCTTCGACGGTTCCTCGATCGCCGGCTGGAAGGGCATCGAAGCATCGGACATGCAGCTCATGCCCGACCCGAACACCGCCAACATCGACCCGTTCTTCGAAGAGACCACGCTGATCCTGACCTGTGACGTGATCGACCCGTCGGACGGCAAGGCGTACGAGCGCGACCCGCGCTCGCTGGCCAAGCGCGCCGAGGCGTACATGAAGGCCTCCGGCCTGGGCGACACCGCCTACTTCGGCCCGGAGCCCGAATTCTTCGTGTTCGACGGCGTGCGCTGGAAGAACGACATGTCGGGCTGCTTCGTCAAGATCGACTCCGAAGAAGCCTCCTGGAACACCGACAAGGAATACGAGCACGGCAACACGGGCCACCGCCCGGCCGTCAAGGGCGGCTACTTCCCGGTGCCCCCGGTCGACAGCTTCCAGGACATGCGCTCGGAAATGTGCCTGGTGCTCGAAGCCCTGGGCATCCCGGTCGAAGTGCATCACCATGAAGTGGCTAACGCCGGCCAGATGGAACTCGGCACCAAGTTCAGCACGCTGATCCAGCGCGCCGACTGGGTCCAGCTGCAGAAGTACGTGATCCACAACGTGGCCCATGCCTACGGC
>SEGN01000493.1 GCA_004211245.1 Variovorax sp. | reverse complement strand
GCGATGAGCGCGCGCTTCTCGCGCTCGGCGGTGATCTGCCGTTGCATGGCCTGCAGGATCTCCTTCGGCGGCGTCAGGTCCTTGATCTCGTAGCGCAGCACCTTCACGCCCCAGTTCAGCGCGGCCTCGTCGATGGCGGCCACCACCTGCGCGTTGATGATGTCGCGCTCTTCGAACGTCTTGTCGAGTTCGAGCTTGCCGATCACGCTGCGCAGCGAAGTCTGCGCGAGCTGGGTCACGGCCACGATGTAGTTCGACGAGCCGTAGCTCGCGCGCATCGGGTCGGTCACCTGGAAGTACAGGATGCCGTCGACCTGCAACTGCGTGTTGTCGCGCGTGATGCAGATCTGGCTCGGTACGTCCAGCGGGATTTCCTTCAGGCTGTGCTTGTAGGCCACGCGGTCGACGAACGGAATGAGGAAGTTGGCGCCCGGCGTCATGGTGCCGTTGTACTTGCCGAGGCGCTCGCGCACCCAGGCGTGTTGCTGGGGAACGATCTTGATCGTGAGCCATACGAAGATGACGGCGATGACGAGGATGGCTGCTGCGATTTCCATGATGGAGTCCTGTTGCGATGCGGTTGATTCTTCAGATCTTGTCGACCACCAGGCGGTTGCCCGTGACCTCGGCCACGCGGTGCGCGCCGGTGGAGGGTGCCGTGCCGGCGCGCGGCACCACGGTCCACTGGGCGCCCCGGTAGCGCACGCTGGCGGTGCCGTTGGCGTCCCAGGCGTCGACCTGGACGGTCTCGCCGATGTCGAGGTTCACGTCGCGGTTGGCCTGCGACGGCGGTTCGGCCGGCCTCGACCGCCGCACCAGGTACCAGGCGAGCATCGCGCCCACGCCGACCACCGCGGCGCTCAGCAGCTGCGCGGTCAGGCCGGCACCCATGTGCGCGGCCAGCGCGGCGGCCGCGAAGCCCACGCCGAGCAGCAGCAGGTACACCGTGCCGGACAGCAATTCCAGCACGACGGCACCCGCCGCGATCAGCCACCAGATGGTGGAACTTGCCATGTCATCTCCTCGTTGGTCGTCAGTGCTGCATTTTGGGTCAAACCGCGCCGGTGACGGTCATTCGAATTCCGTACACTGCGCGGCTATTTGCCCGCTCCGGAGCCCCGCACATGAAATTCCGCTTTCCCATCGTCATCATCGACGAGGACTTCCGCGCCGAGAACACCTCGGGGCTCGGCATCCGTGCGCTCGCGCAGGCGATCGAAAGCGAGGGGCTCGAAGTGCTCGGCGTCACCAGCTATGGCGACCTGAGCCAGTTCGCGCAGCAGCAGAGCCGCGCCAGCGCGTTCATCCTGTCGATCGACGACGAGGAGTTCACGCCCGGCCCCGACCTCGACCCCGCGGTGCTCAACCTGCGCAGTTTCATCGAGCAGGTTCGCCGCAAGAACGCCGAGGTTCCGATCTACATCTACGGCGAGACGCGCACCTCGCGCCACATCCCGAACGACATCCTGCGCGAGCTGCACGGCTTCATCCACATGTTCGAGGACACGCCCGAGTTCGTGGCGCGCCACATCATCCGTGAGGCGCGCAGCTATCTCGAAGGCGTGCAGCCGCCGTTCTTCAAGGCGCTGATCGACTACGCCGAGGACGGCTCGTACTCGTGGCACTGCCCGGGCCACTCGGGTGGCGTGGCGTTCCTGAAGAGCCCGGTCGGGCAGATGTTCCACCAGTTCTTCGGCGAGAACATGCTGCGCGCCGACGTGTGCAATGCGGTGGAGGAACTCGGCCAGCTGCTCGATCACACCGGCCCGGTCGCGGCCAGCGAGCGCAACGCGGCGCGCATCTTCAACGCCGACCACTGCTTCTTCGTGACCAACGGCACCAGCACCAGCAACAAGATGGTGTGGCACCACACGGTGGCGCCCGACGACGTGGTGGTGGTCGACCGCAACTGCCACAAGTCGATCCTGCACGCGATCATCATGACCGGCGC
>SEGN01000101.1 GCA_004211245.1 Variovorax sp. | reverse complement strand
GCGCCGCAGCCGAGCGCCTCGCCGATGTCTTCGCCGAGCGTGCGGATGTAGGTGCCCTTGCTCACGGTCGCCCGCAAGCGGATGGCGTCCAATGCCTCGCGTGCGAGCTCGAGCCGGTACACCGTCACGTCGCGCGCGGCGCGCTCGACCTCGATGCCTTCGCGCGCGTATTCGTAGAGGGCCTTGCCGTCCTTCTTGAGGGCACTGTGCATCGGCGGCGTCTGGCGGATCGGGCCGGTGAACTGCGCCTGCACGCGGGCCAGGTCGCCGGCCGCCACGTTCACTTCGCGCTCGGCCAGCACCTTGCCCTCGGCGTCGCCGGTGGAGGTCGTGACCCCGAGCCGCACGCCGGCCTCGTAGGTCTTGTCGGCATCCAGATGCAACTGGCTGAACTTGGTCGCCGCGCCGAAGCACAGCGGCAGCACGCCGGTGGCCAGCGGATCGAGCGTGCCGGTGTGGCCCGCCTTTTCGGCGCGCAGCAGCCACTTGGCTTTCTGCAAGGCCTGGTTGCTGGAAAGACCCAGCGGCTTGTCGAGCAGCAACACCCCATGCACGGGGCGCCGCTGCACCCGTGTGCGTGGCGCGTGCATCTCTACGCTTCTTTCGAACGCGAGGCGACGGCCTGGGCGATGAGCGCGTTCATGTCCGCCGCGCGCTCGGTGGTGCGGTCGAACAGGAAGTGCAGCGTCGGCACGGTGTGGATGTGCAGGCGCTTGAACAGGCCGCTGCGCAGGAAGCCCGCCGCCTGGTTCAGCGCATCGGTGGTTTCGACCGGGTCGCCCGTGAGCACGCTGAAGAAGACCTTCGCGTGCGCGTAGTCGGGCGTGACCTCGACTCCCTGCAAGGTGACCATGCCCACGCGCGGGTCCTTCAACTCGCGCGCGATCAACTCCGTCAGATCGCGCTGGATCTGATCGGCGACCTTGAAGGCGCGGTTCGGGGCTGCGGCTTTGCGCTTGGGCATCGTCGTTTGTCGCTGGAGCGCTCTACAGCGTCCGGGCGATTTCCTTGATTTCGAAGAACTCGAGCTGATCGCCCTCTTTGATGTCGTTGTAGTTCTTGAGCTTGATACCGCACTCGAAGCCTTCGCGGACTTCGCGAACGTCGTCCTTCATGCGCTTGATCGAGTCGATTTCACCCGTGTACACCACCACGTTGTCGCGCAGCAGGCGGAAATGCGCGCTGCGGTTGACGGAACCCGAAGTGATGTACGAGCCCGCAACGGTACCGATCTTGGAGGCGACGAACACCGTGCGGATCTCGGCCGAGCCGATGATCTCTTCGCGGCGCTCCGGTGCCAGCATGCCCGACATGGCGACCTTGATCTCATCCACAGCGTCGTAAATGATGCTGTAGTAGTTCAGCTGAACGCCGTTGCCCTCGGCCAGTTTCCGCGCACCGGCATCGGCCCGCACGTTGAAACCGATCACCACCGCCTTGGAGGCGATCGCGAGGTTGATGTCGTTCTCGCTGATGCCGCCAACGCCGGCGTACACGATCTGCACCTTGACCTCCTCGGTCGCCAGCTTGAGCAGCGACTGGGCCAGCGCTTCCTGCGAACCCTGCACATCGGCCTTGATGATCAGGCGCAGCGTCTGCACTTCGCCCGCCGACAGGTCGGTGAACATGTTCTGCAGGTTCGAAGCCTGCTGCTTGGCCAGCTTGGTGTTGCGGAACTTGCCGGCACGGTAGGTGGCGATTTCGCGCGCACGGCGCTCGTCGGCCATCACCATGAACTCGTCGCCGGCCTGCGGCACTTCGGTCAGGCCCTGGATTTCCACCGGGATCGACGGGCCGGCCGTCTTGATGGTCTTGCCATCCTCGTCCAGCATGGCGCGCACGCGGCCATAGGTCGAGCCGGCCAGAACCACGTCGCCTGTCTTGAGCGTGCCGGACTGGACCAGCACGGTCGCGACCGGGCCACGGCCCTTGTCGAGCTGGGCTTCAATGACCAGGCCCTTGGCGGCGGCATCCACCGGCGCCTTGAGTTCCAGCACCTCGGCCTGCAGCAGCACCTGCTCGAGCAGCGCATCGATGCCCTGCCCGGTCTTGGCCGATACCGGCACGAACGGCACTTCGCCGCCGTACTCTTCGGGCACGACCTCCTCGGCCACGAGTTCCTGCTTCACGCGGTCCAGGTTGGCGTCGGGCTTGTCGATCTTGTTGATCGCGACCACGATCGGCACACCTGCCGCTTTCGCGTGCTTGATGGCTTCCTTGGTCTGCGGCATGACGCCATCGTCGGCCGCCACCACGAGGATGACGATGTCGGTGGCCTGCGCACCGCGGGCACGCATGGCGGTGAACGCCTCGTGACCCGGGGTGTCGAGGAAGGACACCATGCCGCGTTCGGTCTCGACGTGGTAGGCGCCGATGTGCTGCGTGATGCCGCCGGCTTCGCCCGCCGCCACCTTGGCACGGCGGATGTAGTCCAGCAGCGAGGTCTTGCCGTGGTCGACGTGACCCATGACGGTGACCACCGGTGCGCGCGGCAGCGACTCGGCCGTCGTTGCACCGACGTCGTCGTCGGTGAAGGCTTCCGGATCGTCCAGCGCCGCAACCACCGCGTTGTGACCCATGTCCTCCACGATGATCATCGCGGTGTCCTGGTCGAGCGACTGGTTGATGGTCGCCATCATGCCGAGCTTCATCAATTGCTTGATGACCTCCTGCGCCTTGACGGCCATCTTGTGCGCCAGCTCGGCCACGGTGATGGTTTCTGGCACGTGCACTTCGAGCACGCGCGCCTCCACCGGTGCGGCCTGCGCGTGATCCTCGTGACCGCCGCGGTCGTTGCTGCCGCGACGCCCACGCGGGCCTCCGCGCCAGTTGCCGCGTCCGACACCACCCGAGGCGTCGCCACGGGTCTTGATTTCCTTCTTCTTGGCCGGATCGCCCGCCCAGCTCGACGAGAGCTTGGCCGACTTGACGTCCTTGCTGGCGCCGGGCGCCGTGCTGCCGGGCGCGGCCGGCGCGCCGACGCGCGGCGCCGGGGTGGCCGGCTTGTGCAGCGTGCCCTTGACGGCGGGCTTCGGCACTTCCTTTTCGGGCGCCTTGTGCGGCACGAGCACACGGGCCGGCGCATTCATCATGGCCCGAATGGCCTCGGCCTCGGCCAGCGCCTTGCGACGGCGTTCGTCCAGGTCCTTGGCACGTGCGCTTTCCTCGTCGGCGCGGGCCTTCGATTCGGCGGCGGCCTTGGCCTTGGCGTCTTCCTTCGCCTGCGCCACGGTGGCCTCTGCCACCGCCTTTTCGGCGGCCGCAGCCTGGGTCGCTTCCGCAGCCGCCACGGTCTTGGCCGTGCTCTTGGCAGGCGCGGCCGGCGGCGCAGCGTCCTTCTGCTTCGCTGCTTCGGCGCGGGCCTGCTGCTCGGCCTGTTCGGCGCGCTCGGCCTGTTCACGTTCGCGGGCTTCGGTCTCCTCGCGCACGCGGCGCTTTTCGACCAGCTCTTCTTCCTGGCGGCGGATCAGTTCAGCCTGGCGGCGCGCGTCTTCTTCGCGGCGGGCCAACTCGGCTTCGTCGATCTGCGGCGCGGCGGGCGCCTGTGCGACCGGCGCGGCATTCACCGCTTCGGGCGCGGCCGCGGGGCCTTCGTCGCGCTGGATGAAGGTGCGCTTCTTGCGCACCTCGACCTGGATCGTGCGCGCGCGGCCGGTGGCGTCGGCCTGCTTGATCTCGCTGGTCGATTTCTTGACCAGCGTGATCTTCTTGCGCTCGGGCTCGGCCGTGCCGTGGCTCGCTTTCAGGTGACCGAGCAAGCGCTGCTTGTCGGCCTCCGTGATCGCGTCGCTCGCCGATGCCTTGGGCACGCCGGCGCTCTTGAACTGGTCAAGCAGGGTTTCGGGGGTCTTTTTGAGTTCGTTCGCGAACTCGGCGACTGTGGTGCTGGACATATGTGCTTTGAGCCTCCATGACCGTCAAGCCTGGCCGGCGAACCAGTGTTCGCGGGCTTTCAGGATGAGGGTTTTGGCGTCATCGGCGCTCTGGCCGGTGATCTCGGTAAGTTCGTCGACCGCGAGGTCGGCCAGGTCGTCACGGGTGTTCACACCCGCCTCGGCCAGCTTCGGAATGAGTTCGGCATCGAGCCCCTCGAGGTCGCGCAGGTTCTGCGATACCTCGGCGTGCCCTTCGACGCTTTCTTCCTTCGCAATTTCCATCGTGAGGAGCGCATCCTTGGCACGGGTGCGCAACTCGTTGATCGTGTCCTCGTCGAAGCTTTCGATCTCGAGCAGCTCGGAGATGGGCACATAGGCCACTTCCTCGAGGCTGGTGAAACCCTCGGAAATCAGGATGTCGGCGATTTCCTCGTCCACATCGAGCTTTTCCATGAACAGCTTGCGGCTGGCGTCGGTCTCGACGGCCTGCTTCTGGGCCGACTCGTTGGCGTCCATGATGTTGATCTTCCAGCCCGTCAGGTCGGAAGCCAGGCGCACGTTCTGGCCGCCGCGGCCGATCGCGATGGCGAGGTTCTCCTCGTCGACCACCACGTCCATGGCGTGCTTTTCTTCGTCCACCACGATCGACGACACGTTGGCAGGCGCCAGCGCACCGATCACGAACTGCGCCGGGTCTTCGGACCACAGCACGATGTCGACACGCTCGCCGGCGAGCTCGTTGGTCACGGCGTTGACGCGGGTGCCACGCACGCCGACGCAGGTGCCGATCGGATCGACCCGCTTGTCGTGCGAGAGCACGGCGATCTTGGCGCGCGAACCCGGGTCGCGGGCGCAGCTCTTGATCTCGAGCAGGCCCTGTTCGATCTCGGGCACTTCCTGGCGGAACAGCTCGATCATGAATTCGGGGGCCGAGCGCGACAGGATGATCGGCGCGCCGCGCAGCGTCAGGTCGACCTCCATGATCATGGCGCGCACACGGTCGCCATTGCGCAGGTTTTCCTTGGCGATCATCTCGCTGCGGCGCAGGCGGCCTTCGACACGGCCCGCTTCCACGATGATGTCGCCCTTGTCGAGCCGCTTGACGGTGCCCACGAAGATCTTGTCGCCGCGCGACATGAAGTCGTTGAGCAGCATTTCGCGCTCGGCGTCGCGGATCTTCTGCAGGATGACCTGCTTGGCGGCCATCGCACCGATCCGGCCGATCGGCACGGATTCCACGGCTTCCTCGATGTACTCGTCGACTTCGATGTCGGGCATCTCCTCGCGGGCTTCGAACAGCAGGATTTCCTGATCGGGCAGCTGCAGGCCGGCCTCGTCCGGCACGACGTGCCAGCGGCGGAAGGTCTCGTAGACGCCGCTGTCGCGGTCGACCGAGACGCGGATGTCCACGTCGCCCGCGTGAAGCTTCTTGGTGGCTTGCGCCAAGGCGGATTCGACCGCGCCGAACACCACGTCGCGTTCGACGTTCTTCTCGCGCGAGATCGCATCCACCAACATCAACATTTCGCGATTCATGCCACCTAGCTCCTCAATCAATCCGGCAAACCGGTATCAGCCGTCCTGGCCTTGCGGCCCTTGAAATCCACGATCGGCGCGAGCCGCGCATCGCGCAACTCGTCCAATGCGAAGCCGAGTGCCTGCAACGGGGCGGGCTCTCGCTTCTTGCTCACTTTTTGTCCTGGCTTGGGTGCGGGGGCATCGCTCCAGACGATCTGCCATCCACCCGACTCGGCACGCTCCAGCGTGCCGCGAAACTTCTTGCGGGTGGCCGACACCAGCGTCCCCGCTGCGGCGCCCATCGGCGCCTTGAGCGTCAGGTCGATCACCTCGCCGACGAAACGCTCGAAATCCTTCTCGTGCCTCAGAGGCCGGTCGATACCGGGCGACGACACCTCGAGGCGCTTGTACTCGGCGCCGTCGACTTCCAGCGCAAACTGCAACTGCCGTGTGACCTTTTCACAATCCTCGACCGTCACGAACGGTTCGGGTGCGCCCGGCACAGCTTCCGAATTGGGGCCATTCCAGGGCAAATCAATCGTCACGCGCAGCAGTCCCCCGGCCGACCTTTCGATCTCGACCAGGTCGTAGCCGAGACCGGCCACGGTTTGTTCCACTGTCTGCTGCAATGCCACGTGTCTGAAAAAGTCCTATCAGGAATGCATAGACCAAAAAAAACGGGCGGTTGGTACCCGCCCGTTTGGTCGTGAGCCTCGGATTATATGCTTTTCCTGTGACAAATAAAGGGTTTGCCGGCCTTCAAAGCCCTGCGGGGCGCCGGGAACGGGCCCAAACACGCGCGAAAAGCACCGACCCGAGTGCCAGAACCGCTGCGGCGACCAGCAAGGCGATGCCGAAGGAGCCGGTGCGCTGGGCCAGCGGCGCCGCGAAAAGCGGCCCGAGGATCTGTCCGACGCCGTACGAGGCCGTGGCGTAGCCGATCAGCCCCGCTGCCGCGTTGCCGCGCAGGCGGCGCGCCTCGCGCACCGCGAACAGCGTGATGGCGGTGAATGGCATGCCCAGCAGGAGGCTGCCCAGCGCAAACCCCCAGATCGTCGGCCAGGCCACCGAAAGCACGACACCCATCGCCTGCAGTGCGTAGGCAATGGCCAGCAGCAGGCGATTGTCCCAGTGGGTCGGGGCGCGCGCGCCGATCAATGCGCCTGGAATGATGGCGGCACCGAACAGCGGCCAGAAAAAATCGGGCCAGGGCGAGCCCGGCAGCGCCTGCCGCGCAATCACGGGCAGGAAGGTGGCGGTGATGATGTAGCCGAAGCCGGCCAACCCGTACAGCCCGACCAGCCAGAGCGCGTCGCGGCGCGCGGAAGCCGACTCCGCAGCGGTCGGCGGTGCGGCTGCGGCCGCCACCGGCGCGCCGGCCGTTGTCGCGCCGTCGTCGAACACGCGCCAGATCACTGCGATCAGCAGCAGGCCCAGCAGTCCGAGTCCGATCCAGCCGGTATCGGACCCCCACCGCCCCAGCACGCCGCCGAACAGGCCCGTCATCGCGATGCCGATGCCGGGCCCGGTGAAGATCACGCCGCCCAACGCCGGCGCATCGGTCTCCGCCAGACGCCGGGTACCCCAGCCTGATGCGAACACGAACACCCAGGCGCTCATGACGCCGGCCGCCGTGCGCAGCAGGCTCCAGGCGGCGAACCCGTGCAGCAACCCCATGCCGAGCAGCAGCGCGGCCGTGGCGACGAGGCCGCCGCGCACCATGGTCGCCGGCCTGACGCGGATCGCCGCGCAGCTGATCGCTCCCACGAAGTACCCGAGGTAGTTGAGCGACGCCAGCAACCCGCCGGCCTGGAGGTCGAGTTTTCCCTCGTGCAGCATGATCGGCAGCATCGGCGTGAAGGCGAAGCGGCCGAGCCCCATGGCCACCGCCAGCGTGACCATGCAGGCCAGCGCGGCACGCCAGGCAGCGCGGCGTCGGGCAGCGTCGTCGGTCATGTTTCGACCCGTGCCGCGGCGACGAGCTGCCGGGTGTACGGATGTTCGGGGGCGTCCAGCACGCGTTCGACCGGGCCGGCCTCCAGGATGGCGCCGTCCTTCATGACGATCACCCGATGGGCCATCGCGCGGATCACTTCCACGTCGTGCGTGATCAGCAGGTAGCTCAGGCCGCGCTCACGCTGCAGCCGCTGCAACAGGCCGAGCACCTGCTTCTGGATGGTGACGTCCAGCGCGCTGGTCGGTTCGTCGAGAACCAGCAACTGCGGGCCGACGATCAGCGCCCGAGCGATCGCCAAGCGCTGCCGCTGGCCGCCGCTGAATTCATGCGGATAGCGGTCCAGCAGCGACGGGAACTGCGCTTCGCTCAGGCCCACGTCGCCCAGCGCCGCCAGGCTGCGCACGCGCCGCTCGGCCGTGTCGAGCCCGGGCTCGTGCACCTGCAGGCCCTCGCCGACGATCTGTTCGACCGTGAGCCGCGGGGACAACGACGAGAACGGATCCTGGAAGACCACCTGCATGACGCGCCGCAGCGCCCGGTCGGCACGGCTGCCGCCGGCCCATTGCCGGCCGGCGACGCCCAGTGTCCCCTCATGCGGCAGCAGTCCGAGCGCCGCCAGCGCCAGCGTCGACTTGCCGGAGCCCGATTCGCCAACGACACCGAGCGTCTGGCCCGGCAGGATCTCGAAATCGGCGCTTTGCACCGCCACGAACGCGCCCTTGCGGAACCAGCCGCGCAGGCCCGGGATGGGCACCGGATAGGCCACCCGCAGCGCCCTGGCCTGCAGCAACGGCGCTGCGCCCTGCCCGCTCGTCATGGCCACCACGTCACGCGCCGGACGGCTGTCGATCAACTTGCGTGTGTAGGCGTGCTGCGGCGCATCGAACACGGCCTGCACCGCGCCCTGCTCGACGATGTGCCCGTTCTCCATCACCGCCACGCGGTCGGCGAAGCGCCGCACCAGGTTCAGGTCGTGGGTGATGAGCAGCACCGCCATGCCATGCCTGCGCTGCAGGTCGGCCAGCAGTTCGAGGATCTGCGCGCGCACCGTCACGTCGAGCGCGGTGGTCGGCTCGTCGGCGAGCAGCAGCCGCGGCTTGCAGGCGAGTGCCATGGCGATCATCGCGCGCTGGCGCTGGCCGCCCGACAGCTGGTGCGGGAACGACCGCGCGCGCCGCGCCGGCTCGGTGATGCCGGTTTCGGACAGCAATTGAACGGCCGCCGCATGCGCATCGCGCTTCGACAGGCCCTCGTGCAATTCGAGCACTTCGGCAATCTGGTCGCCGACCGGATACAGCGCATTGAGCGCGGTCATGGGCTCCTGGAAGATCATCGCGATCTCCTTGCCGCGGATGCCCCGCAGAGCGTGCTCGGGGATCGACATCAGGTCGCGCCGTCCTTCCGGGCCGGAAAACCCGGCCGTGCCGGAGAGCGCCGCGTTCTGCACCAGTCGCAGCAGCGACAGCGCGGTCACCGTCTTGCCCGAACCCGACTCGCCGACCAGTGCCAGCTTCTCGCCAGCGCCGATGTGGAAGTCGATGCCACGCACCACTTCCTTGCCGCCGAAGGCAACCCGCAGGCCTTTCACGTCGAGCAGCGGTGTCGTCACTTGTCCACCTTCCGAGGATCGAGTGCATCGCGCAGCGCATCGCCCATGAAGGTCAGCAGCATCAGCGTGACGACGAGCACGGCGAAGGTGGACAGCGAGATCCACCAGGCGTCGATGTTGGCCTTGCCCTGGCTCAGAAGCTC
>SEGN01000100.1 GCA_004211245.1 Variovorax sp. | reverse complement strand
GTCTTGCCCATGCCGTTGTCGTAGCGGCCCAGGATGCGCTGGTTGATCGCGTCGGCGCTGGTGTTGATGTAGCTCTTCTCGGCCACCGTGTCGGCCATCCTGGCCTTGTTCTGCAGGTTGGCGTCGATCCACTTGCTGGCTTCGAGCACGGCCATCATCACGGCGCGGCAGGTGTTGGGGTTCTGCTTGACGAACTCCGCGCGCGTGCCGAGCACCTTCTCGGGATGGTCCTTCCAGATGTCCTGCGTGGTGATGGCGGTCACGCCGATCTTGTCGATGATGGCGCGCTGGTTCCAGGGCTCGCCCACGCAGAAGCCGTCCATGTTGCCCACGCGCATGTTGGCCACCATCTGCGGCGGCGGCACGACGATCACCTTCGCATCGGTCACCGGGCTGATGCCCGAGGCGGCCATCCAGTAGTTCAGCCACATCGTGTGGGTGCTGGTGGGAAAAGTGCCGGCGAAGGTGTATTCGCGCTTCTCCTTCGCCATGAGCCTGGCGAGCGACGGCCCATCCACGGCGCCCTTGTCTGCCAGCTGCTTCGACAGCGTGATCGCCTGGCCATTGCGGTTCAGGCCCATCAGCACGGCCATGTCCTTCTTGGGGCCGCCGACGCCGACGTGCAACCCGTAGACCAGCCCGTACAGCACGTGCGACATGTCGAGCTCGCCATTGCTGAGCTTGTCGCGCACGCCGGCCCAGCTGGCTTCCTTGCTCGGCACGATCTTCACGCCGTACTTCTTGTCGAAGCCCAGCACCGAGGCCATCACCACACTGGCGCAGTCGGTCAACGGGATGAAGCCGATCTTCACCTCGGCCTTTTCCGGCTTGTCCGAACCCTGAGCCCATACGGCAGCGCGCAGCGCGGGATCGATGCCCACGGCGGCGATGGCGGCGGTTTGAAGGACGGTGCGTCGGCTCAGCTTGAATGTCGTCTGCGCATCGGTCATGGGGCGAACTCCGGTGTGTGAAAGGAAGAGCTGAAAAACAAAAAAGGCGTCCTCACCGCGCACGGGCTGCTCGAAAACGAGCCCGTGCGGGTAAGGACGCCTTTGTCCTGTTCGGTGGGCGACACCCGCCTTTGGATGCCACCTGCCTGCAGACCTTCGTCGGTCTATGTCGTAACGTTTGCAAGCACCGTGCCAGCCTTCCGCGGCGCTTGAGTGCTATGAAATAGATAGCAACGCAGAAAGGCCCGGAAAGCCCTCCGACGCGATTTCATCCGGATTGCCCGTGAGGCACATCTGTTGTGCGCCGCACCATTTCAGGGGTTGACCGGAAGGTAGTCCGCCATCGACAGCACCGATTCGGCCACGTCCACGATGCGCCGGTTCTGGTTCATCGCGGTCTGGCGCAGCATCTGGTGCGCCTCCTGTTCGCTGAGGCGGCGGTGCGCCATCAGCAGGCCCTTGGCGCGCTCCACGAGCTTGCGTTCGTTGAGCGCGGCGCGCACGGCGTCGAGTTCGTCGCTCATGGCCTGCAACCGTTGCGATTGCTCTTGCAACATTTCGAGGATCGAGCGCTCCAGCTGGTGCCCGTACGCCGCTGTCGGCGGCACCAACGGGTCGTCGAAGAACGCCATCGCCGGCGCGTCGGCGCCCGTGACGAGCCGGTCGAGCAGTGTCTGATGGGTCTCCACCTCTGCGCGGGCGGCGGCGATCTTGTGCTCGCAGAGTGCGCGCAGGTCATCGGCCAGGCGATCTTCGACCGACTTCATGGCATCGATGCGCAGCGAGCAGCAGTCGAACCAGACCGTGCCGAGTTCGGGATCGAGCACCGTGCCGGAAGGCGCTGCATTCGCCACCCGCCGCAGACGCTCCAGCTCGGCAGTTTCCGCCGCAGGGTGGCTCTGGCGCCAGAGCTGGGCCACTGCGGGCCCGGCGAATTCGGCAAAGACGTTGAAGCAACGTTCCTGCGCCGCGATGAGGTGCAGCCATTGCTCATGGTGCGACCGGTCGTTCCGGCCTTCGGTGAACGCGGCCGCGCCGCATGCACGCTCCTGGCCTGCGAACTCCTTGCCCTGCATGAAGTTGAACATCGCGGCCAGCAGGCGCGAAATCTCGGGGTCGGTCGCGCCGTCTGCGGCCTCGAAGACGACGGCCAGGAGACCGGCGATGAGCTTGACAAACGCTGCTGTGGCATCGGTCGCGCCGATGTCCAGTGCAGCCACGCGCCGCCGCAGCGCAGGCAGTGCGTCCAGCCCGGGCAGCACCCAGGCGATGCGACTGAACAGGCGGGTGCCATTGCCGATGCGGCGGGTCTCGGTCTCGAGGCGCTCGAAACCGGCGCGAACCTCCTGCTCGAACCGGGTGCACTCGCCGACCTGTGCACTGCGCTGTGCCGCAAAGCGCTGCCCGCGCGAGGCCAGCAGCACATTCGAGAGGCCGCGCTCGCGTTGCAGGGCATGGACCAGCCGGCCGATCGCGCCGACCAGTTCACTGGTGCGCGCGAGCTGATCCAGCTCGTCGATTTCGCAATGGCGGGCCGTGACCAGAAAACTCAATCCGGATTTCATCGTGCGTTGGCGTGCGGGAAGGGCAGGAGGGACCGTGTATCGAAAGGGCATGCAGCAACAAACGTGCCCCGAAAGTGTGCGCCGCCTAAACTCGCCCCATGCTTGTCCTGGGAATCGAATCGTCGTGCGATGAGACCGGCGTCGCGCTCGTCGAGTCGCACGGCCGTGCGACGCCGGTGCTGCGCGCCCATGCGCTGCACAGTCAGATCGTCATGCATCAGGCCTACGGTGGCGTGGTGCCCGAGCTGGCGAGCCGCGATCACATCCGGCGCGTGCTGCCGCTGGCGCAGACGGTGCTCCACGAGGCCGGCCGCAGCCTGGCCGAAATCGACGTCGTGGCCTACACGCGCGGGCCGGGGCTGGCCGGCGCATTGCTGGTGGGCGCCGGCGTGGCCTGTGCGCTCGGTGCCGCGCTGGGCAAGCCGGTGCTCGGCGTGCACCATCTCGAAGGACACCTGCTGTCGCCGTTCCTGAGTGCGGACCCGCCAAGCTTTCCGTTCGTCGCGCTGCTCGTCTCCGGCGGCCACACGCAGCTGATGCGGGTCGACGGCGTGGGGCGATACGAAATCCTGGGCGAGACCATCGACGACGCTGCCGGCGAGGCCTTCGACAAGAGCGCCAAGCTCATGGGCCTGCCATACCCGGGCGGGCCCTGGCTGGCGAAGCTGGCGCAACAGGGTGACGCCGCGGCCTTCAAGCTGCCGCGGCCGCTGCTGCACAGTGGCGACCTCGATTTCTCCTTTGCAGGCCTCAAGACCGCGGTGCTGACGCAAGCCAGGAAACTCGGCGATCAGCTCGAAGCGCGCAAGGCCGACCTGGCGGCTTCGACCCAGGCCGCGATCGTCGAAGTCCTGTTGAAGAAGAGCATGTCCGCGCTCGATGTCACCGGCCTGAACCGGCTGGTGGTGGCCGGCGGGGTCGGAGCCAATCGCGACCTGCGCGCCCAACTCGACACCGCCTGTGCCCGGCGCGGCGTGCGCGTGCACTATCCCGAACTGCATCTGTGCACCGACAACGGCGCCATGATCGCAATGGCTGCGGCGATGCGGTTGCAGGCGGGCGTGGCGCAGGCCGACGCGCGCTATGCGTTCGACGTCAAGCCGCGATGGCCGCTGGATGCACTGCAGGCCGCCTGACGGGCAGCGGCAGCACTTTCAGCACCTGGCGCCAAAGCCTTGACCACTGCGGCCAGTCGTGGCCGCCTTCGGTGGTGAACACCCGGCCTGGAGGCAGTGCGTCGGCCAGCAGCCGGTGGTTGGCTGCGAAGCGGTCGGCCAGGCCGTAGCCGAGATAGAGCGGCGGCAGGCCGAGCAACGACTGCGGATTGGCATATTGCTGCAGCCATGGCCAGAGCCTGCGGTCGGCTTCGTCGTCCGGCGGTGGGCCCTCCGGCGCTTTCCAGTTGCGCAAGCCACCCGCCTTGACGATCTCCGCGCCGAGCGGACGCCGTCCGAGGTAGGGCGCCAGCGCCACGATGCCATCGACACGGCCCGGCCGCGCGAGCTCGTGGATCAACGCGCCGAAGCCGCCGATCGAGATGCCGACCAGCCAGATCGACGCGTAGCCCCTGGCACGCTGCGGTTCGATCACGCCGGCATGCAGGCGCTCGATGAAGGTCTGGTCGTAGTAGTAGGCCACGTTGGCATCCACCAGCATCACGTCGGCCGCGAGATCGCGCTCGCGCACTGCGGCAACGAACCCCTCGCGCTCGAATTCTTCGGGCCGAAGGAACGCACCGGGCAAGAAGACCAGCAGGGAGTCGGCGCGCGATCCTTCGCTCGCCGCCTGCAAATGCGTGTCCATCGGACTCCTGCACGACGCCGCTGCAGGGCGTCAGATTGATGGGAGGTATTCGAAATCAGCCAGAGACATGGCTGCATCTCTTGAAAACCCATTCTCGCAGCGGCATGAGAAAAGGCCGGCAACAGAAAGTTACCGGCCTGTCGTTTCGCAGACGCTTGTCAGCGTGTCACTGAATCTGCAGTTCGACCTTCCGGCTGACCGGCACCAGCTTGCCGAGCCTGAGCGTCAGCACGCCGTTTTCCAGTTTGACCTGGCTCGCGGCGGTGTCGATTTCCAGCGGCAACTCGTAGGCGGCCCTGACCTGGCGCGCTGCTTCGGGCTTGCTCTCGATGCGCACCACGGCGCCTTCGACGGCAATGCTGAGGTCTTCGCGCGACAGGCCGGGCACGTCGAGCGACAGCGTCCAGCTGGCGTCGTCCTGCTCGACCTTCACGCCCTGGCGTGCGCTGGTGAAGGCCTGGTTGACGAAGCGCTCGAAGCTGCGGTCGTTGAAGCGCGGAGAGAAACTGCGAACGGCGGGTGCAAAGAACATGATGAACTCCTGGAGGAATGACAAGCGGGACAAGAAATGTGTGTCCCTTACACTGCGCGGCCTTTCCAACAACGCGTGCCGCATGCCACCTCATCTAGGCACCCGCCGGCACGTTTCAAGAGCATGAACCTCTCCGATATTTCGCGTCGCCGGGTCTTGAAATCCGGTGCGCTGGCGCTAGGCGGCGCACTCGCCCTGCCGTTGCGCGCGCAAACGGCGCAACCCATCCGCATGGCCCTGATCGAGAGCATGAGCGGCCCGTTCGCCAACACTGGCGAGGCCGTCTTCCGCAACCTGCTGTGGGCGGTGGAACGGGTGAACGCCCGCGGCGGCGTGAAGCTTCCCGGCGGTGCGCGGCCGCTGCAGCTCGACCGCTACGACAGCAAGGGCCAGAACGAGGAAGCCCTGTCGGCCTTGCGCGCTGCCGTCGACGACGGCGCGCGCATCGTGCTGCAGGGAAATTCGTCCGCCACCGCCGCGGCATTGATCGATGCCATCGACAAGAACAACGAGCGCGACCCGGCGCGCCGCGTGGTCTTCCTGAACTATTCGGCGGTCGATCCGATCCTGACCAACGAGCGTTGCAGCTTCTGGCACTTTCGCTTTGATGCACACGCCGACATGCGCGTGGCGGCGCTGATGGACGTGATGAAGGACGACCGCTCGCTGAACAAGGTCTACCTCATCGGCCAGGACTACAGCTTCGGCCAGGCCGTGCTGCGCGAGACGAAGCGCCAGCTCGGCAGCTTGCGGCCCGACGTGCAGATCGTCGGCGATGAACTGCACCCGATGGGCCGCGTGAAGGACTTCTCGCCCTATGCGAGCAAGATCCTCGCGAGCAGCGCGCAGGCCGTGGTCACCGGCAACTGGGGCAACGACCTCACGCTGCTGGTGAAGGCCGCGCGCGAGGCCGGCTACCAAGGCAAGTTCTACACCTTCTACGGCAACGCGCTCGGAGCGCCGGCCGCCATCGGCGATGCCGGCATCGGACGGGTGGTGGCCGTGGCCGACTGGCTTCCCAACGTCCAGACGGCCGGCTCCGAGGCGTTCTACCAGTCCTTCCGTGCGCGCTTCCCGAAGCCGGCAGACGACTACGTGCACATGCGGATGCAGTTGCTGGTCGAAGCGCTGGCGCAGGGCCTGGAACGCGCCGGCGGCACCGACGCGGCATCCGTCGCACGCGCGCTCGAATCGGCCGACGTCACACTCGCCGGCCAGCGCGGGCGCATGCGCGCGAGCGACCACCAGTTCCAGCAGCAGTTGGTGGTCGGCGTGATGGACAGGCAGGGCGCGCCCGGCGTCAGGTTCGATGTCGAGGGCTCGGGCTACGGGTTCCGCGTGATCAAGACCGTCGAGGCGACGCGGGCCGAGATGCCGACCAGCTGCCGCATGCAGCGGCCGGCCTGAGCGTTCGGTAGAAAATCACCCGATGCGCCAAGCCATCCACAACCTCGAAGCCTCCCGCATCCGTGAAGTCGCCAACGCCGGACTCGGCCGGGACGACGTGCTCGCGTTCTGGTTCGGCGAAAGCGACGAGGTCACGCCCGACTTCATACGCCAGGCCGCGATCGATTCGCTGGCCAGCGGGGAAACTTTCTACGCCCACAACCTCGGACTGCCGGAGCTGCGCGAAGCCATCGCGGCTTACACCAGCCGGCTGCATCCGGCGGTGGGCGCGAACCGCATCGCCGTCACCTCGGGTGGCGTGAATGCGTTGATGCTCGCGATACAGATGCTGGTCGATGCCGGCGACGAAGTGGTCGCCGTCACGCCCGTCTGGCCCAATCTCACCGCCCAGCCGGCGATCCTCGGGGCCGCGGTTCGATGCGTGCCGCTGGTTGCGCGCGACGGGGAGTGGTCGCTCGATCTGGACGCGCTGCGCGCGGCCGTGACCGATGGCACCAGGTTGCTGATCGTCAACGCGCCGAACAACCCCACCGGCTGGACGATGTCGCGCGCCGAGCAGCAGCAGATCCTGGATCACTGCCGCCGCACCGGCACCTGGATCCTGGCGGACGAGGTGTACGAGCGGCTCTACTACGAGCCCAGCGCGAACGGTTGCGCGCCGAGCTTTCTCGATATTGCGGCGCCCGACGACCGGCTCGTGGTCGTCCACAGCTTCTCCAAGAGCTTTCTCATGACGGGCTGGCGGCTCGGCTGGCTGGTGCTGCCACCCGCGATGATGGACGGGATGGGCAAGCTGATCGAGTTCAACACCTCCTGCGCCAGCGTGTTCACCCAGCGTGCCGGCATCGTGGCGCTTCAGCGCACGGACGAGGTGACTCCGCGCGTGGTTGCGCACCTGAAGCACTGTCGCGACACGCTGGTGCCCTTGCTGGCGGCGGTGCCCGGCGTGCAAGTGAAACCGGCGCCTGGCGGCATGTATGCGTTCTTCCAGCTCGACGGCTTCGGCGATTCGCTCGACGTTGCCAAGCGTCTGGTCACCGAGGCCGGTCTGGGCCTGGCGCCCCTGAGGCGCTGGCTCGCGCTATAATCGACGGGCTTTGCTTTTTGGCAATCCGCACGGTGCGTGCAGTTCCAGCGCACACCGCAAGTCAAACATCCCGGAACAAGGAAATCAAAATGATCGCAGCCTCCATCAAGGCCGAAGTCGTCAAGGACAACGCCCGCGCCGCCAACGACACCGGCAGTCCCGAAGTGCAGGTCGCTCTGCTGACCGCCCGCATCAACGAATTGATGCCCCATTTCAAGACGCACGCCAAGGACCACCACGGCCGCCGCGGCCTGCTTCGCATGGTGAGCCGTCGCCGCAAGCTGCTGGACTACCTCAAGTCCAAGGACGCCGAGCGTTACACCGCGCTGATCGCCAAGTTGGGCCTGCGCAAGTAAGTCAACCGCATGCAAAAACGCCTGAGTTAGTCCGCTAGCTCAGGCGTTTTTTACTTCGGAGCCGCCAAAACAGAGCGAAGCTGTGTCATTCCAGGGAAGTCCCGAGGGGGTTCGCTGGAATGGCATCGTGTTCTGAGAAGCGCTCCAACCGCCCGCAAGGTCTGTGCGCCTTGCTATCAAAACAGGAGCAAATATGAGTCTCTTCAACAAAATCACCAAGTCCTTCCAGTGGGGCGACAAGACCGTCGTCCTGGAAACGGGCGAAATCGCCCGTCAGGCCAGCGGCGCCGTCAAGGTCGACATCGACGGCACCGTGGTGCTCGCCACTGTGGTCGCTTCCAAGTCGGCCAAGCCCGGCCAGGACTTCTTCCCGCTGACCGTCGACTACATCGAGAAGACGTATGCCGCGGGCAAGATCCCCGGCAGCTTCTTCAAGCGCGAAGCCAAGCCCAGCGAACACGAAACGCTGACCAGCCGCCTGATCGACCGCCCGATCCGCCCGCTGTTCCCCGAAGGCTTCCTGAACGAAGTGCACGTGGTCATCCACACGCTGTCGCTCAACCCCGAAGTCGACGCCGACATCGCCGCCATGATCGGCGTCTCCGCCGCGCTGTCGGTCTCCGGCATCCCGTTCAGTGGCCCGATCGGTGCGGCCCGCGTGGGCTACGTCAATGGCCAGTACGTGCTGAACCCGGGCCAGACCGCCCGCAAGGATTCGCAGATGGACCTCGTCGTCGCCGGCACCGAAGCCGCCGTGCTGATGGTCGAGTCGGAAGCCCTGCAACTGTCGGAAGAAGTCATGCTGGGTGGCGTGGTGTTCGGCCACGAGCAGGCCAACGTCGCCATCAACGCGATCCACGAACTCGTGCGCGACGCCGGCAAGCCGGTGTGGGACTGGACGGCTCCGGCCGAAGACGAAGCGTTCGTCGCCAAGGTCAACGGCCTGGCCGAAGAGAAGCTGCGCGCGGTCTACCAGATCCGCAGCAAGCAGGCCCGCACGCAAGCCCTGCGCGAAGCCAACGCCGGCGTGATGGCCGCGCTGAAGGAAAGCGGCGAGCCGTTCGATTCGGGCAAGGTCAACGACCTGCTGTTCGCGATCGAATCGAAGATCGTGCGCAGCCAGATCCTCGAAGGCGAGCCGCGCATCGACGGCCGCGACACGCGCACCGTGCGCCCGATCGAAATCCGCAATTCCGTGCTGCCGCGCACCCACGGTTCGGCCCTGTTCACCCGCGGTGAAACCCAGGCGCTGGTCATCACCACGCTCGGCACCGAGCGCGATGCACAGCGCATCGACGCGCTGGCGGGCGAGTACGAAGACCGCTTCCTGTTCCACTACAACATGCCTCCCTTCGCCACCGGCGAAGTCGGCCGCATGGGTTCGACCAAGCGCCGCGAAATCGGCCACGGCCGTCTGGCCAAGCGTGCGCTCGTGGCGGTGCTGCCGTCGAAGGAAGAATTTCCGTACACGGTTCGTGTCGTCTCCGAAATCACCGAGTCGAATGGCTCGTCGTCGATGGCTTCGGTCTGCGGCGGCTGCCTGTCGATGATGGACGCCGGCGTGCCGATGAAGGCGCACGTCGCCGGCATCGCCATGGGCCTGATCAAGGAAGGCAACCGCTTCGCGGTGCTGACCGACATCCTGGGAGACGAAGATCACCTGGGCGACATGGACTTCAAGGTGGCCGGCACGACCAACGGCATCACCGCGCTGCAGATGGACATCAAGATCCAGGGCATCACCAAGGAAATCATGCAGGTCGCTCTGGCCCAGGCCAAGGAAGCCCGCATGCACATCCTCGGCAAGATGCAGGAAGCGATGGGCGAAGCCAAGGCCGAAGTCTCGACCTTTGCACCGCGCCTGACCACGCTGAAGATCAACCCCGAGAAGATCCGTGACGTGATCGGCAAGGGCGGCGCGGTCATCCGCGGCCTGCAGGAAGAAACCGGCACGACGATCAACATCGACGAAGACGGCACCATCACCATCGCGTCGACCGACCCGGAAAAGGCCGAACTCGCCAAGAAGCGCATCGAGCAGATCACGGCGGAAGTCGAAATCGGCAAGGTCTACGAAGGCCCGGTCACCAAGATTCTCGACTTCGGCGCGCTCATCAACCTGCTGCCCGGCAAGGACGGCCTGCTGCACATCAGCCAGATCGCGCATGAGCGTGTGGAGAAGGTCACCGACTACCTGAGCGAAGGCCAGATCGTGAAGGTCAAGGTCCTCGAGACGGACGAGAAGGGACGCGTCAAGCTGTCCATGAAGGCCCTGACCGAGCGTCCCGCCGGCATGGAATTCCAGGAGCGTGCGCCGCGCGAAGACCGTGGCGATCGCCCGCCGCGCGGGGATCGCGGCCCGCGTGAAGACCGTGCTCCGCGCGGGGACCGTCCGCCGCGTTCGGAAGGCGAACGCAGCGACGCACCGCGCAGTGAGCAGCCGCGCGAAGCGGCGGCGGCCACGACCGAGCAACAGCCCGGCGGCAGCGTCTACGCGGCGCGCGCCGAGACGGACAACGGCGAGCGTCAGGGCTGATCGAGCAGAACAGGCAAGGGCGCCGCAAGGCGTCCTTTGCCGTTTCTGCAGCGGAGCAAACGATGAAAGCGATTGAAATCACTTCGTACGGCGCCCCCGAGGTGCTGCGCGTCACCGAGCGTCCGGCGCCCGAGGCAGGCGTTGGCGAACTGCTGATCCGCGTCGCCGCCAGCGGCGTGAACCGGCCCGATGTGCTGCAGCGCATGGGGCATTACCCGGTGCCGCCCGGTGCCTCCGATCTGCCGGGCCTGGAAGTGGCCGGCGAGATCGTTTCGGGCGATGCGGCGGCCATGGCCGAAGCGGGCTTCGAGGTCGGCGATGCCGTGTGTGCGCTGGTGGCCGGTGGAGGCTATGCCGAGCTGTGCGTCGCGCCGGTGGCGCAGTGCCTGCCGGTGCCTGCCGGATGGAGCGTGGCCGACGCTGCCAGCCTGCCCGAGACCTTCTTCACCGTGTGGAGCAATGTGTTCGAGCGCGGTCGCCTTCAGGCCGGCGAAACCCTGCTGATCCAGGGCGGCTCGAGCGGCATCGGTGTCACGGCCATCCAGTTGGGCCGCGCCATGGGCGCCAACGTGATCGTGACGGCAGGCAGCGACAAGAAGTGCGCCGCCTGCCGTGTTCGCGGTGCCGACCACGCCATCAACTACCGCGAATCCGATTTCGTCGCGGAAGTGAAGCAGCTGACCGAAGGCAAGGGCGTCGATGTGATCCTCGACATGGTCGCCGGCGACTATGTCGCGCGCGAGATCGATTGCCTGGCCGACGACGGCCGGCTGGTGATCATCGCGGTTCAGGGTGGCGTGAAGAGCGAGTTCAATGCGGGTCAGTTGCTGCGCCGGCGCCTGACGGTGACCGGCTCGACGCTCCGGCCCCGGTCAGTGGCCTTCAAGGGTTCCATTGCGCGCGCGTTGCGCGACAAGGTCTGGCCCTTGCTGGAACGCGGCGCGATCAAGCCTGTGATTCACAGTCGCTTTGCCGCCGAAGGCGATGGTGCTGCACAGGCCCATCGTCTGATGGAGTCCAACGAGCACATCGGCAAGATCGTGCTCACCTGGTGAAGAGAAATCGACGATGAGCTCCAAACAACTGATTGCCGGCAACTGGAAGATGAACGGCAGCCTTGCCGCCAATGCCTCGCTGCTGGAAGCGCTGAAGCAGGGCGTCGGCACGCCGGCCTGCGATGTTGCCGTGTGCGTGCCGGCGCCCTATCTGGCGCAGGTGCAAACGCTGGTGGCGGGTTCGCCGCTGACGCTCGGCGCGCAGGACATTTCGGTCCACGCGCACGGCGCCTACACCGGCGAACAGTCTGGCGCGATGCTGAAGGAGTTCGGCGTGCGCTACGCGATCGTCGGGCATTCGGAGCGGCGTCAGTACCACGGCGAAAGCGACGACATCGTGGCCGCCAAGACCGCGGCCGCCCTGGCCAGTGCCATCACCCCGATCGTCTGTGTCGGCGAGACGCTGGCGCAGCGCGAGGCCGGGCAGACCGAAGAAGTCGTCAAGCGCCAGCTCGCTGCGGTGATCCACGTGAACGGTCATTGCATCAGCGAGATCGTCGTGGCCTACGAACCGGTCTGGGCCATCGGCACCGGCAAGACCGCGACGCCCGCACAGGCGCAAGCGGTGCACGCGGTGTTGCGCGCGCAGCTGCACCATGCGGCGAGCGAGCACGCCGCGGGCATCCGCATCCTCTACGGCGGCAGCATGAACGCGGCGAATGCGGCCGAGCTGCTGTCGCAACCCGACATCGACGGTGGGCTGATCGGCGGCGCGTCGCTCAAGGCCCCCGACTTTCTGCAAATCATTGCAGCGGCGCGCTGAGTACAGCGGCCGCTTTTCCGAACTAGGAGTTAGAACCAATGAACGTAATGCTCAACATTCTGGTGGGTGTCCAGATGCTCACCGCACTGGCCATGATCGGGCTGATCCTGATCCAGCACGGCAAGGGTGCCGACATGGGTGCCGCCTTCGGCAGTGGCAGCGCCGGAAGCCTGTTCGGTGCCAGCGGCAGCGCCAACTTCCTGTCGCGCACCACCGCTGTGCTTGCTGCAGTGTTCTTCGTCTGCACGCTGGCGTTGGCGTACTTCGGTCATTCGCGTCCTGCAGGTGGGGGCAGCCTGCTCGAGCGCGCCGCGGTCGGCGCGCCGGCAGCGGGTTCGGCAGCACAGATTCCCAAGGCCGAGGGGGACGCACCGGCGCCGGCCGCAGGCGCCAGCGCACCGACATCGACGCCGCCCGCACCAGCAGCGGGCGCCGGACAGATTCCGGCCAAGTGATCGCATCCATTTCGATGCAGGGTGAGGGCGGAAAGCGCTGCATTTCAGGGTAAACTCTGACTCTGTCTGGAAAGCCAAAACCTTCAACGGTTCCTCATGCCATCCAGACGATAAAAACCGCGGTCGTGGTGAAATTGGTAGACACGCTATCTTGAGGGGGTAGTGGCGAAAGCTGTGCGAGTTCGAGTCTCGCCGACCGCACCAAATATCACCGGCAGGAACATTTCCTGCTGGTGGCAAGCGGTGATAGAACCTTCCCGATGAACCTCGATTCCTACCTCCCCGTCCTGTTGTTCATCCTGGTCGGTATCGGTGTCGGAATCGCGCCGCAGGTTCTGGGCTACATCCTCGGCCCGAACCGGCCCGACGCGGCCAAGAACTCTCCTTACGAATGCGGCTTCGAGGCGTTCGAAAATGCCCGCATGCAGTTCGATGTCCGCTATTACCTGGTGGCCATCCTGTTCATCCTGTTCGACCTCGAAATCGCGTTCCTCTTTCCCTGGGCGGTGGCGCTCAAGGAGGTCGGTGCAACGGGCTTCTGGGCCGTCGTGATCTTTCTCGCCATCCTCGTCGTCGGTTTTGCCTACGAGTGGAAAAAGGGCGCGCTCGACTGGGAATAGCCGAGCGTCGGCAACAAGGTACATCCATGGCCATTGAAGGCGTTTTCAAAGAGGGCTTCGTCACCACGTCGTACGACTCCGTGGTGAACTGGGCCAAGACCGGCTCGCTCTGGCCCATGACCTTCGGTCTGGCCTGCTGCGCGGTCGAGATGATGCATGCGGCTGCGGCGCGCTACGACATCGGACGTTTCGGCGCCGAGGTGTTTCGTGCCAGCCCGCGCCAGTCCGACCTGATGATCGTGGCCGGCACGCTGTGCAACAAGATGGCGCCGGCGCTGCGCAAGGTCTACGACCAGATGGCCGAGCCGCGCTGGGTGCTGTCGATGGGTTCCTGCGCCAACGGTGGCGGCTACTACCACTACAGCTATTCGGTGGTGCGCGGGTGCGACCGCATCGTGCCGGTGGACGTGTACGTCCCGGGCTGCCCTCCCACGGCCGAGGCGCTGATCTACGGGATCATCCAGTTGCAGCAGAAGGTACGCCGCACCAACACCATCGCGCGTGCGTGAGCGGAGCCCTTCATGACAACTTTTGCAATCTCGCCTGAAGTTCTCAGCGACACCATCTGCTCCACGCTCGGCGACAAGGTCGCGGGCATCACCGTTGCGCTCGGCGAGGTCACGCTCGTGGTCAAGGCCGGCGATTACCTCGAGGCCATGCAGACGCTGCGCGATGCGCCCGGTTGCAAGTTCGAGCAGCTGATCGATATCTGCGGCGTCGACTACTCGGCCTGGCGCGACAGCGAGTGGGAAGGCCTGCGCTACTGCGCGGTGTCGCACCTGCTGTCCATCTCGTTGAACCAGCGCCTGCGCGTCAAGGTGTTCTGCCCCGATGACGACTTCCCTGTGCTTCCTTCCGTGATGCATATCTGGAATTCGGCCAACTGGTTCGAGCGCGAGGCCTTCGACCTCTATGGCATCGTGTTCGAGGGGCACGTCGACCTGCGCCGCATCCTGACCGACTATGGCTTCATCGGTCACCCGTTCCGCAAGGACTTTCCGCTTTCCGGACACGTCGAGATGCGCTACGACGAAGAGCTCAAGCGTGTGGTTTACCAGCCGGTGACCATCGAGCCGCGCGAGGTCACGCCGCGGATCATTCGCGAAGACAATTACGGCGGTTTGCACTGACATGGCAGACATCAAGAACTACACGCTGAATTTCGGGCCGCAGCACCCCGCAGCGCACGGTGTGCTGCGCCTCGTGCTCGAGCTCGACGGCGAGGTCGTGCAGCGTGCCGACCCGCACATCGGCCTGCTGCACCGGGCGACCGAGAAGCTGGCCGAGGGCAAGACCTACATCCAGTCGCTGCCCTACATGGACCGTCTCGACTACGTGTCGATGATGTGCAACGAGCATGCCTACTGCCTCGCGATCGAGAAGCTGCTCGGTCTCGAGGTGCCGATCCGCGCGCAGTACATCCGCGTGATGTTCTCCGAGATCACGCGCCTGCTCAACCACCTGATGTGGCTCGGCTCGCATGCCAACGATTGCGGCAGCTCGACGGTGTTGATCTACGCGTTCCGCGAGCGCGAGGATCTGTTCGACATGTACGAAGCCGTGTCGGGGGCGCGCATGCACGCGGCCTATTTCCGTCCGGGTGGCGTCTACCGCGATCTGCCGGATGCGATGCCGCAGTACAAGGTCAGCAAGATCAAGAACGCCAAGGCGCTGGCGCGCATGAACGAGAACCGCCAGGGTTCGCTGCTCGACTTCATCGACGACTTCTCGAAGCGTTTCGTGAAGCACATGGAGGAATACCACACGCTGCTGAGCGACAACCGCATCTGGAAGCAGCGCACGGTCGGCATCGGCGTGATGACGCAGGAGCGCGCGTTGAGCCTGGGGTTGACAGGCCCCATGCTGCGTGGTTCGGGCATTGCCTGGGATCTTCGCAAGACGCAGCCGTACGACGTTTACGACCGTATGGAATTCGACATTCCAGTGGGCAACACGGGCGACTGCTACGACCGCTATCTGGTGCGCATGGAAGAAATGGCGCAGTCGAACCGCATCATCAAGCAGTGCGTCGACTGGCTGCGCGCGAACCCGGGTCCGGTGATCACCGACAACCACAAGGTGGCCGCACCCGAGCGTGAATCGATGAAGGCCAACATGGAGGAGCTGATCCACCACTTCAAGCTCTTCACGGAAGGTTTTCATGTGCCCGAGGGCGAAGCCTACGCCGCGGTCGAGCACCCCAAGGGCGAGTTCGGCATCTACCTGGTGAGCGATGGCGCCAACAAGCCCTACCGCCTGAAGATCCGTGCGCCCGGTTTTGCGCACCTTGCCGCGCTCGACGAGATGGCGCGCGGCCACATGATCGCGGACACCGTCGCCGTGATCGGCACCCTGGACATCGTGTTCGGAGAGATCGATCGATGAGCATCCAAAGTACCCATGGCGCCACGCCGACCATCGACGCCGCCATGTTCGAGCTGTTCGCCCGCGAGGTCGCGAAATACCCGGCCGACCAGGCGCAGTCGGCCGTGATGGCCTGTCTGGCCATCGTGCAGAAGGCGCACGGCCATGTGAGCCTCGACAGCGAGCGGGTCATTGCCGACTACCTCGGCATGCCGCAGATTGCCGTGCATGAGGTCACGACCTTCTACAACATGTACAACCAGCATCCGGTGGGCAGGTTCAAGCTGAACGTCTGCACCAACCTGCCGTGCCAGCTGCGCGATGGCGTGACGGCGCTCGTGCACCTGGAAAAAAAGCTCGGCATCAAGATGGGCGACACCACGCAGGATGGCCTGTTCACTCTGCAGCAGAGCGAGTGCCTGGGGGCCTGCGCGGACTCGCCGGTGATGCTGGTGAACGACCGCACGATGTGCAGCTTCATGAGCAACGAAAAGCTCGATCAGCTCATCGACGGCCTGCGCGGCGCGTCGACGGGGGAGGCGCACTGATGTCACCCGATCAAGTTCTCGCGCAGTTTCAGGCGACTGGCGTCCAGACCTGTTTCCACGACCGGCATGTCAACCCGCAAATCTATGCGGGGCTCGACGGCACCAACTGGCGCCTGGCCGATTACGAAGCGCGTGGCGGCTACCAGGCGCTGCGCAAAATCCTCACAGACGGCCTCACGCCCGACCAGGTGATCGCCGAAGTCAAGGCTTCGGGTTTGCGTGGCCGTGGCGGCGCGGGCTTCCCGACCGGCCTGAAGTGGAGCTTCATGCCCCGCCAGTTCCCGGGCCAGAAGTACCTGGTCTGCAACTCGGACGAAGGCGAGCCGGGCACCTGCAAGGACCGTGACATCCTGCAATTCAACCCGCACATCGTGATCGAGGGCATGGCCATCGCCGCCTA
>SEGN01000492.1 GCA_004211245.1 Variovorax sp. | reverse complement strand
CTGATGCACGACGGCGCGCACGCGGTGCTGCACCGCAACCGCAAGGTCAACGACTGGGTGGCCTACTGGCTATGCTCGCCCACGTTGCGCGACTATCGGCCCTACCACCTGCAGCACCACCGTTTCGTGCAGCAGACCGAAGACCCGGACCTGGTGCTTTCCGCGCCGTTCCCGATCACGCGGGCTTCGCTCTGGCGCAAGGTGGTGCGCGACCTGACCGGACAGACCTTCTACAAGCAGCGCTTCGGCGGCGAGGCGGTGGATCGCCGCTTCCTCGTCGGCAATGCCATCGGGTTCGCGGTGTTCGCGGCCGCCGGCGCGTGGTGGGTGTGGCTCACGATGTGGCTGCTGCCGATGATGACCTGGCTGCCGCTGATCAGCCGCATCCGCAACATCGCCGAACATGCGCTGATCGACCGGAACGAGGCCGACCCGCTGCGCCAGGCGCGCACCACGCATGCCAACTGGCTGGAGCGCGCACTGGTCGCGCCCTACTGGGTCAACTACCACTGCGAGCACCACATGTTCACGCACCTGGCGTGCTGGCAGCTGCCGAAGGCACACCGCCTGCTGCAGGCCCGCGGCACCACGGCGCGCATGGAGACGCAGCGGGGCTACGTCGGCCTGATGCGGCTGGCCGCACCGGCCGGCTGACCGTCGTCAGTCGACCCGCGTGATCACCTGCCCGTTGCGCGCGCCGCTGTGGGCGCCATGTTGCCAGGTGACGGCACCGTTGACGATCACCGCGTCGATGCCTTCGGCGGGCGTGGTCGGCGCTTTGTAGTTGGCGGCGTCGCGCACCGTCGCCGCATCGAAGATCACGATGTCGGCATGGTGGCCGACCTTGATCGCGCCGCGACCGTGCAGCCCGAAATTGCGCGCGGTGAGCCCGGTCATCTTCCACACCGCGGTCTCGAGCGGGAACAGGCCGACGTCGCGGCTGTAGTGGCCGAGCACGCGCGGGAAGGTGCCCCAAAGGCGCGGGTGCGGCTTGTCCCCGAGCGGGATGCCGTCGGAGCCGATCATGGTTTCGTCGAACGCCAGCACGCGCTGCACGTCGTCCTCGTCCATCATGAAATAGATCGCGCTGCCGGGCTGCAGCCTGCGTGCGGCCTCGTCGTTCGGCACACCCCATTCCTTCGCGATGTCGGCCAGGTCGCGGCCGGCACATTCGGGGTGCGGCTCGCTGCTGGCGATCAGCACGCGGCCGTCCAGCATGCCGCGGTCGGTGCGGATCATGGTGGAGCCCGCCGTGTACGGGTAGCAGTCGAGCGACACGCACTGGTGCTTCATCGTCTCCTGGATGAAAGGCAGCGTGACCTTCGTGCGGCCGAAGTTCTGCGCGTTCTGTACCTTGTGGTGCGACACGACCACCGGGATGTCGAGCGCGCGGCCGATCGCGAAGGTTTCTTCCAGCGCCTCCATCACGCGGTCGCCCTCGTCGCGCATGTGGGTGACGTAGAGCGCCTTGCGCGCACTCAGCGGGCGGCTCACTTCGATGATCTCTTCGGTCGTCGCCTTCACGGCGGGCGGGTAGAAGGTGCCGGTCGACAGGCCGATGGCACCGGCCTGCATCGCCTCTTCGACATGCGCGCGCATGGCCGCGATCTCGGTTTCGTCGGCCGGCCGGTCGAGGTCGCCCATCGTGACCGCGCGCAATGTCGAGTGGCCGATCATCGCCGCCACGTTGACCGACGACGGCGCGGCGCGCAGCGCATCGAGGTAGGCCGCAAAGGTGGTGAAGCGGCCCTCGGCCGGCGAGCCGATCAGGCTCAGCGGCATCGGCAGGTCCATGTCGGCGCGCAGGGGCGCGGCGCTGATGCCGCAGTTGCCGGCCACCACGGTGGTCACGCCCTGCGACACCTTGAAGGGCATGGTGGCCTGCGACAGCACGGCCTGGTCGTCGTGCGTGTGCGAGTCGATGAAGCCCGGCGCCACGATGCGGCCGGTGGCGTCGAGCGTGCG
>SEGN01000099.1 GCA_004211245.1 Variovorax sp. | reverse complement strand
GCCGGCATCTCGCGCAACGCCAACCTGCTCGGCGCGGGCGCGATCGAAGCGGCGCGGGCGGAACTCGAGACCAACTTCTTCGGTGTCTGGTCGGTGGTGCGTGCCTTCGCGCCGGTGCTCGCGCGCAACGGCGGCGGCGCGGTACTCAATGTGCTGTCGGCGCTGGCGTGGACCACTTTCCCGAGTGTGGCGACCTACAGCACCACCAAGTCGGCCGCCTGGTCGCTGAGCAACGGTTTGCGCAACGAGCTGGCGGCCCAGGGCACGCAGGTGACGAGTCTGCATGTGGGCTACATGGACACCGACATGGCAGCGCATGCGCAAGGCGAAAAGGCGTCCCCGGACCAGGTCGCGCGCCAGGCGCTGGCGGGCGTCGAGGCCGGTCAGTTCGAGGTGCTCGCCGACGAGACCTCGCGCCAGCTCAAGCAAAGCCTGTCGAGCGCCACCCCGGCCTATGCGGCGGCGCCCGCCTGATCAGCGACGGTAGGGATTGTTCGGCGCGCGGTCGTAGCGGTTCGGCACACCGTCGCCGTCGCGGTCGCGGCGGTAGCCGCCGTGGCGACGGTCGTCCCAGCGACGGTCGTGGCGATAGTGTCGCGGGGGCGGCGGCGGAGCGTAGTAGCGGCGGTCCGGGCCGCGGTAGTGGTGCGGCGGCGGCGGCCCGGGCACCACGTACACCTGGGTGTGGACCCCGTGGCCGAAAGGCGTGGCCTGCGCGGCGGTGCCGAAGGTGCCGAACGACAGCAGGGTGGCCGCGGCGGCGAGGGCGTAAGAGAGCTTTTTCATGGCAACTCCGGGTGAGTGAAAGGAGCCTCGATCTTCACGGGCGTCTGTGAAGCCCGTGTCAACGGTGGGCGAAGTGTCATGAAGAACTGTAAGCCGTCAGGCGCGGTTCAGCGAGGCGGTGGAAGCAAACGCCGGAGCGCTTCGAAGAAAAGGTCCGATTGCTCGCGTTCGCCCTGGATCTGCGCCGCCACATGCGCCGCCAGCGCCGCATCGACCGGCACCAACGGCCGTCCGGTCGTCTGCGCGATGACCTGGTGCAGGCAGGCCCGCTCGAGATAGTAGAGGTCGTCGTAGGCATGCGCGATGCTCGCACCGGCGACCACCACGCCATGGTTCGCCAGGAACGCGATGTCCTTGCCGAGCATGGCGCCTGCGATGCGCTCGCCCTCGGCATCGTCGAGTGCGAGGCCGTTGTAGCGCGCGTCGATGGCGATTCGATTCATGTAGCGCATCGCGTTCTGGCTCAGCGTCGGGTCGAGCGCGCGGTCGGCTGTCAGCGTGAGTGCGGTGGCGTAGGGCATGTGGCAGTGCAGAACCACTGCATGCCCGGTGATGCGGTGGATCGCGCCGTGGATGAACAGCGCCGTGGGCTCGACCCGATGCCGGCCTGCCAGCACGTTGCCGCGCACGTCGATCAGCACGATGTCGTCCGCGCCGATTTCCGACCAGTGCAGCCCGCGCGGGTTGATGAGGTAGCGGTCCTCTGCCCCCGGAAGCAGCACGCTGAAGTGATTGCAGACGCCTTCCTCGAGCTTGTGGTGGGCGGCGGCGCGCAGGGCGAGCGCGAGGTCTTCGCGCAGGCGGCGTACGGCGGGGCTGCCGTATTCGGCATCGGGGGTCATGCGGAAATCCTTGTCCATGCGTTGGTGAAGCCGAGCGCGTCCTCGCGCACGGCAGTGGCACTCTTGCCCGGTCGGTAGAGCGCGGAGCCGATGCCGAAGCCGGCCGCGCCGGCCGCCCGCCATTCGGCCATGTTGTTCGGCGCGATGCCACCCACCGGCATCAGCGGTGTTCCCTTCGGCAGCACGGCCAGCAAGGCCTTCACGACCGCCGGCGAGGCGAGTTCGGCCGGGAAAAGCTTGAGCCCGGTGGCTCCGGCCGCCAGGGCGCCGAAGGCTTCCGTCGGCGTCATCACGCCGGGCAGGCTCACGAGCCCGAGCCGTGCGGCCTCGGCGATCACCTCGGCATCGAAATTGGGCGACACGATCAATTGCCCGCCAGCCGCATGCACGTCGCGCACCTGCCGCGCGCTCAGCACGGTCCCAGCGCCCACCAGCGCCTGTGGAAAGCGCGCACGCAGCAACGCGATGCTCTGCAGCGGTTCGGGTGAGTTCAGCGGCACTTCGAGCAGGCGAAAGCCGGGCCCGACGATCGCGTCGCCAATGGCGGGGGCCTCTGCAGGCGTGAGGCCGCGCAGGATCGCGATCAGCGGCAGTTGCCGCATGGCAGCGTGGAAGGTATCGAGAGATGTCATGGGGTCCCGGGTGTGCGTGTCCTGGCCAGCGCGTGCAGCCCGGCCCAGGTGGCTTCGGCGCCGAGTGTGCGGGTGGCCATGCCGGCGGCGCCGAGTGCAATGGCATAGCGTTGGGTCAGGGCGGCCGTGCCGATCAGCACGACCGTGCTCGACGCCGGCAACGCCTGCGCATGCAGTTCTTCGCCGATCAGCAGGCCCGAAAGATAACTCGACAGCGCCTGCGCGGACATGCGCCTGAACAGCGCCAGCGTGCGCGTGCCGAAGGCGTTGTGCAACAGGCCGTGGCCGTTCGCCGCCTGCTTCGCCCCGCGCAGGAAAGCGGCCTCGTCGAGCGGCGCATCGGCATCGAGTGTGCGCGCGAGGATGGAGTGCCGGCTCAGCAGCGCATAGAACTCGCCCGTCATGAAAGTGCGAAAGCCGGCCACACGGCCCTGCACCACGCGGGCCCACTTGTTGTGGGTGCCGGGCAGCACGAACAGCCCGTCGCGCAGGCCGGTGAGCGCCAGGGCGCCGAAGATCTGCACCTCTTCGCCGCGCATCACATCGGGAACGCCGTCTTGTTCGTCGCTGAGGCCGGGCACGATCGCGATGCGACCGGCCTGGATGTCGATGACGCTGCCGGCCACCTCGTGCAGCCCGGCCGGGCAGGCGCAATATGGCGCCTCCACCCAGCCCTGCTGACTGCCGGCCATGCCGGAGACGAGACAGCGGGCGCCGTCGAGGGTCATCCATCGGCCGAACAGTTCTGAAAAAACGGCGTCGAAACCGCCGGCCGGCACGCTCAGGATGCCGCGCGGATGGTCCTGCGTGTCAAGCACGTTCCCGGCCTCGTCGAGCAATGCCCCGCGCAGCGAAGTCGTACCCCAATCGACCGCGACCAGGTGCATCGTTTCAGTCTCCTTGTGTAGCGTTCCGTCGAGCCGACCTCAGGGTTTGTCCTGCAGAATTGGCCCTCTCAATCATCATATGATAAGCAAAATCGGACGCGTACCCAGTCAGGGTTTTCGCGTGAATCACAGGAGACTTTTCGATGGCAGGTCGCAGGCAACCGGCGAAGAATGCGAGTACCGCGTCGTGAGCGAAAGAGCCGAGGTGCTGGTCGTCGCACCGCTCATGCCGTTCCTCATGGACGCACTGCGCGGTACCTACACCGTGCACGACCGCACCCACGTGAGCGACCCGGCCGCGTTTGCCGCAGTGGCCCCGCGCATCCGCGCCGTGGTGGCCAACGGCGAGGCCAGGGTGCCGCGCGAATTGATTGCGCAAATGCCCGCGCTCGAGATGATCTCGGTGTTCGGCGTCGGCTATGACGGCGTCGACGTGCCCGCTGCGCACGAACGCGGCATTCCGGTCACCAACACCCCCGAAGTACTGAACGACGACGTTGCCGACCTGGCGCTGGGGCTGTTGCTGTCCATCGCGCGGCGCATCCCGCAGGCCGACCGCTTCGTGCGCGATGGCGAGTGGCTCAAGGGTCCGATTCCGCTGGCGCGCAAGGTCGCGGGTTCGCGCCTGGGCATCGTCGGCATCGGGCGCATCGGGCAGGCCATCGCGCACCGGGCGCTCGCCTTCGGCATGGACGTAGCCTACACCGCGCGTTCGCCGCGTGCGGGCCTGCCCTACACCTTCCATCCCGACGCCGCGAGCCTTGCCGCCGCGGTCGATTTCCTCGTCGTCATCACCCCCGGCGGCGCGGCCACGCGCGGGATGATCAATGCCGAGGTGCTGAAAGCACTGGGCCCGCAGGGCTACCTGGTGAACGTGGCGCGCGGCACCGTGGTCGACCAGCCGGCACTCATTGCGGCACTGAAGGACGGCACGATTGCCGGCGCCGCGCTCGATGTGTTCATCGACGAGCCCAATGTCCCGCCGGAACTGCGTGCCATGCCCAACGTGGTGCTCACGCCGCACATCGGCAGCGGCACGCGGCAGACGCGAGAGGCCATGGCGAACCTGACGTTCGACAACCTGGCCGCGCACTTTGCCGGCCAGCCGCTGCTGACCCCTGTCGCCGCCTGAGCCGGAAGCTTCAAGATGAAAAACGCCCATGGCCACACCGTCGACCTGCTGGGCGAGGCCATCATCTCGGGCCGCTACGGCGAGGGCGCGATCATTCCGCCCGAACCGATCCTCGGTGAAGAGCTGGGCGTGAGCCGGACCGTGGTGCGCGAGGCCATCAAGGCGCTCGCAGCCAAGGGACTCATCGTTACCGGGCCCAAGGTCGGCAGCCGCGTGCTGCCGCAGGATGTGTGGAACTGGTTCGACCCGGATGTCATTGCCTGGCAGGCGAGCGCCGGGCTAACGCCCGAATTTTTGCGCGACCTGCAGGACTTGCGCCGCGTGGTCGAGCCGGCCGCGGTGCGCCTCGCTGCCGAGCGCGCGAGCGACGAGGACATTGCCGAACTCGAAGCCGCCTACGCCGGCATGAAGCTCGCCATCGAGAAGGGGGGCGACTACGTGACGAGCGATCTGCGCTTCCATCATGGGCTGTTGCGCGCCGCCCGCAACCGCATGCTGACGCAGATGAGCAAGGCGCTCAATGCACTGTTGCGCACCAGTTTCGAAATTTCCACCGCGCGCAGCAACGGACCCGCCCTGTCGCTGCCGATGCACCGTGCCGTGCTCGACGCCGTGAAGGCGCACGACCCGGTGAAGGCCGAGCGCGCGATCCTGAAGTTGATCGACGGCGCCCGCACCGACATCGAGGCCGTGCTCGGCTCGCGCCGGCGGCTGCCGCGCCTGAGCCGTCCGCCGCCCAGGCTCAAGGCCGTCTGAGCACCCGAATCCCGTTCCCGTATCCGTCACAAGTCAAGAAGGAGACAAAGCACCATGAAACTCAGGTCACTCATCGCGCCCACGCTGATCGCGTTGGGCCTCATCGGCACCGGCCAGGCCAGTGCGCAGGAGAAGCTCACCGTCTGGTGGGTCAAGGGCTTCTACAAGGCAGAAGACGACGCGCTCTTCGCCGCCATCAAGAAGTTCGAAGAAAAGCACAAGGGCGTGAAAGTCGAGCTGTCGCAGTACCCGGTGCAGGACATGATCCCCAAGACCGTGTCGGCGCTCGATTCCGGCAGCCCGCCCGACGTGGCGTATGCCGACGTGTACGACTTCCAGGTCACCGGCAAGTGGGCCTTCGAGAACAAGCTCGAGGACATCAGCAGCGTCATCGGCCCGATGACCGCGCGCTTCGCGCCGAACACGGTGGAAACCACCTTCCTCTACAACGACCAGAGCAAGGCCAAGGCCTACTACGCGTTCCCGATCAAGCAGCAGACGATGCACGTCGAGTACTGGATCGACATGCTGACCGAGGCGGGCTTCAAGGAGTCCGACATCCCGACCACCTGGAAGGAATACTGGAACTTCTGGTGCGAGAAGGTCCAGCCTGCCAGCAGACAGAAGAGCGGCAAGCGCACGTTCGGCATCGGAATGCCGATGGGTGTCGATTCGAGCGATTCGTTCTATTCGTTCCTGACTTTCATGGACGCCTACAACGTGCAACTCGTCAGCGACAGCGGCAAGCTGCTGGTGGACGACCCGAAGGTCAAGGCCGGCCTCGTCGGTGCACTGACCGACTACACCAAGCCCTACACCACGGGCTGCACTCCGCCGTCGTCGACCAGCTGGAAAGACCCGGACAACAACGTCGCGTTCCACAACAAGACGACCGTGATGACGCACAACGCGACGATCTCGATCGCCGCCAAGTGGCTGGACGACATGAACAATGCGACGCTCACGCCCGAGCAGCGTGAAGAGGCGAAGAAGAACTTCACCGAGCGCATCCGCACGGCGGGCTTTCCGAGCAAGCCGGACGGCACCAAGATGGTCTACCGCACCGCCGTGAAGACCGGCGTGGTGTTCAAGGATGCCAAGAACAAGGTTCGCGCCAAGGAGTTCGTGGCGTTCCTGATGCAGGAAGAGAACCTGACGCCCTACGTCGAAGGCTCGCTCGGCCGCTGGTTCCCGGTGACCAAGGCCGGCCAGGCGCGGCCGTTCTGGAAGGCAGATCCGCACCGCCTCTCGGTGTTCAACCAGTACGCCAACGGCACGGTGCCGTTCGAATTCACGAAGAACTACAAGTTCACCATTCTCAACAACGAGAACGTGTGGGCCAAGGCGATGAGCCGCATCGTGACCGACAAGGTTCCGGTCGACAAGGCGGTCGACGAGATGATCGAGCGGATCAAGACCGTCGCGAGGTAGAGGCTCGCCCCCAGGCTGCGCGGCACTTCGTGTCCGCTACGCCAACCCCCTGCCGGGGGCAACACCTGCGGCCCGGCAGAGCCGGTTCCGCGGTGTTTCTGGAATGAACCTGTTAACAAGAAAAAGGGGGCTGCATGAATAACAGCATTGCAACCACCACCGTCGCTGCGGGCGTCGCGCCGCTGCAGCGCAAGGACCGCTGGCAGTTCTGGGGGCGACTCATGGTCGTGCCCTATCTGCTCGTGTTTCTCGTCTTCGTGCTCTATCCGGTGTGCTACGGCCTCTGGCTGGCACGACACCCGCAGAGCTATGTGAAGCTGGTCGAAGACCCGATCTTCCTGCGCTCGCTGATCAACACCTTCGTATTCCTGATCGTCGCCATCAACGTGAAGATGTTGCTGGCGCTGGTGCTGTCGGGGTTCTTCGTCACCGCCCGCTGGTGGATCAAGATCGTCTCGGCGCTGTTCATCCTGCCCTGGGCGATGCCGTCGATCCCGACGATCCTCTCGGTGCGCTTCATGCTGAACCCCGAGTGGGGCGTGATCAACACCACCATCTTTCGCCTGACCGGTGCCGATGGCCCGAACTGGCTCAACGACCCGACGCTGGCGCTGACCTTCGCGATGCTGATGCACGTGTGGAAGTCCCTGCCGTTCTGGACGCTGATTCTCGTGGCCGGTCGCCTCGCGATCCCGGCCGAGCAGTACGAGGCGGCCTCGGTCGATGGCGCCACTTCCTGGCAGAAATTCAAGTTCATCAGCTGGCCGGCGCTGAAGACGCTCTACCTCACGTCGACCATCCTCTCGATGATCTGGACGCTCGGTGACTTCAACAGCGTCTACCTGCTGACCGGCGGCGGCCCCGCCGACCTCACGCACGTGCTGGCCACGCTCGGCATCCGCTACCTGCGGCTCGACCAGGTCGACCTGTCGATGGCGTCGATCGTGGTGGCGATGCCGCTGGTGCTCCCGCTCGTGTACTTCATGATGAAGAGGCTGTCCAAATGACGAAGCGCTGGACTCCCAAGGCCGTCGCCACCGAGGCCAAGCTGCTGCTGATCGGCATCCCGGTGGTGCTGTGGACGCTGATCCCGGTCTACCACATGGTGCTGTTCGCGATCTCTCCGCGCGACTCGGCCACCTCGGGCCGGCTGTGGCCGAACAACCCGACGCTGCAGAACTTCCGGATCGTGTTCGAGCAGAAGCACTTCTACCTGGACCACTTCTGGCAGCAGCTCGGCAACTCGCTGCTGATAGCGGTGTCGGTCGGCGCACTGACCCTGTTCGTCGCCACCACGGCAGCCTTCGCGATCAGCCGGCTGCGCGTGCGCGGCGGCCGCACCGTGATGAACATGGCGCTGTTCACGTACTTCATCCCGGCCGCGTTCCTGGCGGTGCCGATGTACAAGACCATGGGCAACTACGGGCTGCTCAACAGCCAATGGTCGCTGATCCTGGCGATGGTGACGATCGCGTCGCCGTACTGCATCTGGGTGCTGAAGCAGGCCTCCGACAAGCTGCCTTACGAGCTCGACGAGGCGGCGCGCATGGACGGCGCCTCGCCGCTGCAGCTGTTCCGGCTGGTCTACCTGCCGCTGATGGTGCCGTCGCTCGTGGCGGTGGGCACCTATTCGCTGCTGCTGGCATGGAACGAGTACCTCTATGCGTTCCTGCTCCTGTCGAACGACCGCAGCGTGACGCTGGCCGTGGCGCTCGGCAACTTCCTGTCGGCTGACGATTCGCCGTGGGAGCTGCTGATGGCCACCGGCCTCATCTATGCGCTGCCACCCGCAGCCATCTACTACACCTTCAAGCGCTACATGGTCGGCGGCCTCACGGCCGGCGCCGTGAAAAGCTGAACAAGAAAAGGAGGAGCGCAATGGCTTCCGTCACTTTCAGAGACATCAAGAAATCCTTCGGCAAGGTCGACATCCTGCGCGGGCTCGGTTTCGACATCGCCGACGGCGAGTTCGTCGTGCTGGTCGGTCCGTCGGGTTGCGGCAAGTCGACGCTGCTGCGCATGCTGGCCGGCCTGGAGGACATCACCGGCGGCGAGATCCTGATCGACGGCAAGGTCGTGAACGAGCTCGAATCGAAGGACCGCGACATTGCGATGGTGTTCCAGAGCTACGCGCTCTACCCGCACATGACGGTGGGCGAGAACATGGCCTTCAGCCTGCGCCTGCGCGACGCGGACAAGAAGCTCATGGCCGAGCGCGTCGACAAGGCGGCGAAGATTCTCAACCTCGACCACCTGCTTGCGCGCTACCCGCGTGAACTTTCAGGCGGCCAGCGCCAGCGCGTGGCGATGGGCCGCGCCATCGTGCGCGATCCCAAGGTGTTCCTGTTCGACGAGCCGTTGTCGAACCTCGACGCCAAGCTGCGTGTCGCGATGCGCGCGGAGATCAAGGCGCTGCACCAGCGGCTGAAGACCACCACCGTCTACGTCACGCACGACCAGATCGAAGCGATGACCATGGCAGACCGCATCGTCGTGATGCACGACGGCATGATCGAGCAGATCGGCACGCCGCTCGAACTGTTCGACCGGCCCGGCAATCTGTTCGTCGCCCAGTTCATCGGCTCGCCCTCGATGAACGTGCTGGCCGGCACCGCGCGCCAGGCCGGAGGGGAGCGGTACGTCGAAGCGCAGGGCGC
>SEGN01000491.1 GCA_004211245.1 Variovorax sp. | reverse complement strand
AGGTCGTGATGCTGCGCTTTTCGTAGCCGCGCACGCGCTCGAGCAGCGCCAGCATGCCGGTGCGGTTGGCCGCGAAGGCGTCGCTGCCGGGGGAAACGGTCGATTCGATGATGGCCATGGATGCGGACTGTTGGTTGACCGCCAGCTTAGGCAAAGGCCCCGGCCCGGTCTTGCGCGAAGTGGCTGTTGCCAGTTCTCGACCTCTCAGTCGGGCAGCGTCACGCGCCACTTGGGCAGCAGCGCACTCGGCCGATAGGAGCGCTTGCTCCGCCGGAAGCCCGCGAGCCCCATGTCCTGCTCGAAGTTGAGCCAGAGCACGGGCCGCCCGAAATGCCGGCAGAAGTGCTGGAACATGCAGGGGTAGACGCCGACGTGGCTGTCCAGTCCCTTCGCGAAGCGCACCGCGAACACGCCGGGCTGCAGTTCCTGCGCCAGCAGGAAGGCGATCGGCAGGTCGCCCTCGAAATGCACGAAGCCTTCGAGCCCGAAGCGCGCGGCATGGTGGATGGCTTCGAGACAGGCATGTTGATCCGCCTCGCCCTCGCCCTTGCGCTTGTGTGCCATCCAGCCCGCGAGCACCTGGCACGCCGCATCGGCCAGCGATGCGTCGAACGGCAGCGCACGCGGCGCGTGCGCGGCGAGGAACTGCCGCACGAGGTTGCGCTTCTTCGCGAGCGAACGGCCCGCGTAGTCGCGAAACGTCCCGGCGTCGTAGAGATAGTCCGCATCGTCGTCGGACGCAGTCGCGACGAAGCCGATGCCAGTCAGCGCCTGGACGCTGCGGCTCGCCACAGGATAGAGGCAGTCGTGCGAAGCGATCAGGTCGCGCAGCACCTCGGCCGGCGCGGCGGCGATGTCGAACAGCGGCATGAAGTGGCGCGCGCCGTCGTAGGTGCGCCCCGCCACACCGGGCCAGTCGCCGGGCAGGAAGCGGTATTCGTGTGCCGCGCGGAACAGGTAGAGGTTGGAGAAGGCATGGTCGGACAGGCAGCGCTCGCCGCTGCCGTGCCGCAATGCCGCCAGCGCCGCCTCGATGCGCGGCTGCAGCGCCAGCGTGATGGCCTGGCCGGTCAATCGGCGTACGCCACGGCCCGCACGCCGGGCGCGGGCGCGTCGGCCGGCTCGCCCGCGAAGCACTGCGCGATCGACAGCCACTCGCGCGCGGCGCCGTCGGTGCAGACCAGCGCCGTGTCGGCCAGGTTGCGGCGCTGCGTGACGAGCAGGCAGAAGTCGAGCGCGCTGCCGCGCACGAACTCGGGCGATGCAGGGTCGCCCCAGGTCCACGGCGCACCGCCGTCCGGCGCCTGGAGCTCGACACAGGGAATGACCTGCGGCACCGGCCGCTTGCGGTTGACGAAGCTCCAGCCGAAGGTGGTGACGCCGATGTGCACGATGTGGCGCAGCCGGTGGCCGGCAGGGCGGCGGCGGCGCACCACATCCCACACGTCCTGCCCATGCGCCCAGGTCTCCATCAGGCGGGCGCTGGCGAACGAGCGCGCGCTCATCGAGGGGCCGTACCAGGGCAGGCGCGCCTTCGCATCGAGCGCGGCCAGGGCGTCGGCCAATTGCGTGGAGATCGGCTCCCAGTGCGCCAGCAGCGCGGTGCCGTCGAGGTGCCGGTACTTGTCGCGCGCGATGGCGCTGATCTCGCGGCCGGTCGCGAGTTGCGCTGTCAAGGCGGCGGTGTCGCGCGCGAAGGCGTCGGCGTCGGTGGCCGCCAGCAGCGCGGTCTCGTCGAAGAAGCACAGGTGGGCAATCTCGTCCCAGGCCGTCCAGCCGTAGAAGGCGCTGCGCTCGCCCCATTGGGCGGGCGAGAGTGTGCGGGCGAGGCCGGCGAGTTCGGCGTGCTCGGCGCGCAGGTCTTCGATCATGGTCTTCATCGGGGGTTGTCTCCGTGGGTCTTACACACCGAACTGGCGCGCGGCGAGGTCCTTCATCACCTCTTCCGATCCGCCACCGATCATCA
>SEGN01000490.1 GCA_004211245.1 Variovorax sp. | reverse complement strand
ATCAAGCCGAACGGACTGTTCGGCGAAAAACTCCGCAAGAAGGTGTAGCCGGCCATGCGCTTCATCTTCAAGACCAGCTACGAACAGGACATCACGCTCGCCAGGCATGGCGGGCACCGATTCTGGTACGGGCTGCTGTGCGTCGCGCTGCTGGCCGCGCCCTGGCTCGTGCCGGAATACTGGCTGGCGCAACTCACCTTCGTGCTGATCTACGGGATCGTCGGCCTCGGGCTGATGCTGCTGGCGGGCTTCACCGGGCAGTTCTCCATCGGGCATGCGGCGTTTCTCGGCACGGGTGCGTACACGCAGGGCGTGCTCACCAACCTGGGCGTGCCGTTCCCGATCGCGCTGCTCGCGGCCGCGGCCCTGTCGGCCGGCGTCGGCGTGGTGGTGGCGCTGCCGGCGCTGCGCGTCAAGGGCATCTACCTCGGCATCGCGACGCTGTCGTTCGGCTTCATCGTGGAGGAGGTGTTCGCGCGCTGGGAGAGCGTGACCGGGGGCAACTCGGGGCTGCACGTCAAGTCGCCGTCGCTCTTCGGCTGGCAGCTGGGCTCGGGCGAGGGCTTCTACTTCCTGTGCCTGGTCATCGCCGTGCTCGCCACGCTCGGCATCTTGAACCTGCTGCGCTCGCCGACCGGTCGGGCTTTCGTCGCGATCCGCGACTCGGAGATTTCCGCGCAGAGCATGGGCATCCACCTCGCGCGCTACAAGACGCTGTCGTTCGCGATCTCGGCCGCGCTGGCCGGCGTGGGCGGCGCGCTGTACGCGCACAAGCTCAGCTTCATCTCGCCGGACCAGTTCAACATCCTGCAGTCGATCGACCTGCTGCTGATGGTGGTGATCGGCGGGCTGGGCTCGGTGCACGGCGCGTTCCTCGGCGCGATCTTCCTCATCGCGATGCCGCAGCTCATCTCGCTCGGCAAGGATTACCTGCCAACGTTCATCGGCCAGGCGCCTGGGTTGCAGGGGCTGGTGTACGGACTGGTGCTGATCGCGTTCGTGCTGTTCGAGCCGCTCGGCTTATACGGCCGCTGGTTGAAGGTGCGCACCTGGCTGCAGCTGTTTCCGTTCTACCGCAAGGGGTTGTTCAAGCGGCAGAAGTCGTTCACCAAATCCGATCGGCTCCGATGAACGACGTTCTGCTTTCGGCCAAGGACCTGAGCGTGCGCTTCGGCGGCGTGCTGGCGGTCAACAAGGTGAGTTTCGACGTGCGCCGTGGCGAGGTGTTCACGCTGATCGGCCCGAACGGCGCCGGCAAGACGACGGTGTTCAACCTCATCAGCCGCATCTACACGCCGACCACCGGCGAGATCACCTGGCACGGCGACGCGGGCGGCCCCCTGGCCTTGACGCAGCAGGCGCCGCATGCCATCGCGGCGCTGGGCATCGCGCGCACGTTCCAGAACATCGAGCTGTTCGAGCACGCCACCGTGCTGCACAACCTGCTGATCGGCCGGCACACGCACCGCCAGACCGGCTTCTGGAGCGAAGTCTTCTTCACGCCCGCCACCCGCCGCGCCGAGATCGCCGCGCGCGAGAAGGCAGAGCAGGTCATCGACCTGCTCGACCTGCAGCACCATCGCGACTCGATGGTGGCCGGCCTGCCGTACGGCGTGCGCAAGGTGGTGGAGCTGGCGCGCGCCCTGTGCACCGAACCCAAGCTGCTGCTGCTCGACGAGCCCTCGTCCGGCCTCAACGTCGAGGAGACGGCCGACATGGCGTTCTGGATCCAGGACATCCAGCATGAACTCGGCGTGTCGGTGCTGATGGTGGAGCACGACATGTCGCTCGTGTCCAAGGTGTCCGACCGCGTGCTGGCGATGAACATGGGCGAGGTGCTGGCCACCGGCACGCCGCGCGAGGTGCAGTCGGATTCGAAGGTCATCGAGGCTTATCTGGGGACCGTGGATGACGTGAGCAGTTTGCGGAGGGCTGTGGCATGAGCGGCCGGATCTGCGCCACACCCC
>SEGN01000489.1 GCA_004211245.1 Variovorax sp. | reverse complement strand
GCGGTGAAGCTCACATCGCGCAGGATGTGCGAGCCGCCGTAGTACTGATGGATGTTTTTGACTGTGAGCATTCGGGTCTCTCAGTGGGGTGTTGATGAGGGCAAGGATCCACAACGAGCGTACCCGGCGTCGGTGGGCGCTTTGCCTGCGGGCGGCTGTTGAGCCTCCGGCGAGCACCGCAGCGGCAAGCGGATCAGGGCCGCGCGTGTTTGAGCGAAGCGAGTTTGCGCGGACCCCGCTTGACGCGAGGAGCAGCAGCGAAGTCCGAAGGACCGGAGGCGGCTGCCGCCCACAGGCAAAGCGCCCACCGACGCCACGCCGAACGAAGGAGACTCAGCGCCCAAGATAAACCTCGATCACCCGCTCATCCGCCTGTACTTCGTCCAAAGTGCCCTGCGCCAACACGGAGCCGTCGCACAGCACCGTCACGATCTCCGAGATGGTGCGGATGAAGCTCATGTCGTGCTCCACCACCATCAGCGAATGCTTGCCCTTGAGCGTGAGGAACAGTTCTGCCGTGCGCGCCGTTTCCTCGTCGGTCATGCCGGCAACGGGTTCGTCGAGCAGCAGCAGCTTAGGGTCCTGCATCAACAGCATGCCAATTTCCAACCACTGTTTCTGCCCGTGGCTCAGGTTGCCGGCCATGCGCGACACGCTGTCGGCCAGGTGAATGGTCTCGATGATCTCGGCCAGACGATCGCTCTGCGCCGAATCGAGCCTGAACAGCATCGAGTGCTTCACGCCCTTGTTGGTCTTGAGCGCCAGCTCGAGGTTCTCGAACACGGTGAGCTGCTCGAACACGGTCGGCTTCTGAAACTTTCGCCCGACGCCGAGCTGGGCGATCTCGGCCTCGCGGTGGCGCAGCAGGTCGATCGTGCTGCCGAAGAACACGGTACCCGAATCGGGCCGCGTCTTGCCGGTGATGATGTCCATCATCGTGGTCTTGCCGGCACCGTTCGGTCCGATGATGCAGCGCAGTTCTCCCGGCGCGATGTCCAGGCTCAGCTTGTTGATCGCCTTGAAGCCGTCGAAGCTCACGCTCACGTCTTCGAGGTAGAGGATGCGTCCGTGTGTGACGTCGACCTCGCCCGGCGTGCCGACGCGGCCGTAACCCGCTTCGCGCCCGCCCGACGCGGTGTTGCCGAGATCGATGCCCTGCAGCTTGGCGACGCGCTGCGCGCCCTCTTCCATGAGATCTGGCGTCATGCCCTGGCTCCTCCGGTTTCGGCGCCGAGCGGCGCGAGCGCGCTGGGCTCCACGCCTTCCGATGCCGCCAGCGAGCGCTGTGCTTCGAGCCGGCCTTCGGTCGCCGCCTTGTCTCGCTTCCACAGTTTCTTGACGAGGCCGACGATGCCGTCCGGCAGGAACAGCGTCACGGCAATGAACAGCGCGCCCAGGAAGTAGAGCCAGTACTCGGGATACGCCACCGTGAGCCAGCTCTTGGCGCCGTTGACGATGAAGGCGCCGATGATCGGCCCGATCAGCGTCGCGCGTCCGCCCACTGCCGCCCAGATGGCGATCTCGATCGAGTTGGCCGCGCTCATCTCACCGGGGTTGATGATGCCCACCTGCGGCACGTACAGCGCGCCGGCCACGCCGCACATGATCGCGGAGATCACCCAGATGGTGAGCTTGTAGGGCAGCGGGTTGTAGCCGGAGAACATCACGCGCGTTTCGGCATCGCGGATCGCCTGCAGCACGCGGCCGAACTTGCTGCCGATCAGCCACTTGGCGAACAGGAAGAAGCCGAGCAGGGTGAGGCCGGTCATCACGAACAGCGTCATGCGCATGTTCTGTGTGGCAATCGGGATGTCCAAGATGCGCTTGAAATCGGTGAAGCCGTTGTTGCCGCCGAAGCCGGTCTCGTTGCGGAAGAACAGCAGCATGGCCGCGAAGGTCATGGCCTGCGTGATGATCGAGAAGTACACGCCCTTGATGCGCGAGCGGAACGCGAAGAAGCCGAACACGAAGGCGATCA
>SEGN01000488.1 GCA_004211245.1 Variovorax sp. | reverse complement strand
CTCGAGAAGCTCGTCAACATCGAAACGGGCACCGGCGACGCCGAGGGCATGGCCGCGGCCGGCAAGTACCTCGAAGACGAGCTCAAGGCGCTCGGCTTCACCGTCACGCGCAGCAAGTCGGCCGGCCTGGCGGTCGGCGACAACATCGTCGGCAAGCTCAAGGGCAAGGGCGGCAAGAACCTGCTGCTGATGTCGCACATGGACACCGTCTATCTCAAGGGCACGCTGGCCAAGGCGCCGTTCCGCGTCGAGGGCAACAAGGCCTACGGTCCCGGCATCGCCGACGACAAGGGTGGCAACGCCGTCATCCTGCACACGCTCAAGCTGCTCAAGACCTACGGCGTGCGCGACTACGGCAGCATCACGGTGCTGTTCAACACCGACGAGGAGAAGGGCTCTTTCGGCTCGCGCGACCTGATTCAGGAAGAGGCGAAACAGGCCGACTACGTGCTGTCGTTCGAACCGACCGCAGCCGACGCCGAATCGTTCACGCTGGGCACCTCGGGCATTGCCTACGTGCAGGCCAACATCAAGGGCAAGGCGTCGCACGCCGGGGCTGCGCCGGAACTCGGCATCAATGCCGTGGTGGAGGCGTCCGACCTGGTGCTGCGCACGATGGACATCGACGACAAGGCGAAGGGTCTGCGCTTCAACTGGACGATCGTGAAGGGTGGCGCGGTCAACAACATCATCCCCGACAGCGCCACCGTGAACGCGGACGTTCGCTATGCGCGCAACGAAGACTTCGAGGCCGCGATGAAGACGCTGGAAGAGCGCGCGCAGAAGAAGAAAGTGCCGGGTTCGGAAGTGGCCATCGTCGTCACGCGGGGCCGCCCGGCGTTCAACGCCGGCGAGGGGGGCAAGGCACTGGTCGACAAGGCGATGGGTTATTACAGGGAGGCCGGCGGCACGATCGCCGTGACCGAGCGCACGGGCGGCGGCACCGATGCAGCCTACGCATCGCTCTCCGGCAAGCCGGTGATCGAAAGCCTCGGCCTGCCGGGCTTCGGCTATCACAGCGACAAGGCCGAGTACGTGATGATCGATTCGATCCCGCGCCGCCTCTACATGGCGGCCCGCCTGATCATGGACCTGGGGCAGGGCAAGTAGCCATGCTGTTGACCTCCGACCAGGAAGCCATCCGCGACGCGGTGCGCGATTTCGCCCAGGCCGAGCTCTGGCCCAACGCGCCGCAATGGGATCGCGACCATGCCTTCCCGAAGGCGGCGCACCAGGGCCTGGCGGCGCTCGGCGCCTATGGCATCTGCGTGCCGGAAGACGATGGCGGCGCCGGCCTCGACTACCTCACGCTGGCGCTGGTGCTCGAAGAAATCGCGGCCGGCGACGGCGGCACCAGCACGGCCATCAGCGTCACCAACTGCCCTGTCAACGCCATCCTGATGCGCTACGGCAACGCGCAGCAGAAGAAGCAGTGGCTGCAGCCGCTGGCGCAGGGCCGGATGCTCGGCGCGTTCTGCCTGACCGAGCCGCAGGCCGGGAGCGATGCCTCGTCGCTGCGCACCACCGCGAAGAAGGGCGGCGACGGCTGGGTGATCGACGGCGTCAAGCAGTTCATCACCAGCGGCAAGCACGGGCAGGTCGCGATCGTCATCGCCATGACCGACAAGGCCGCGGGCAAGAAGGGCATGAGCGCGTTCCTGGTGCCGACCGACGCACCGGGCTACAACGTGGCGCGGCTCGAGGACAAGCTGGGCCAGCATTCGAGCGACACGGCCCAGATCAACTTCGACGCCTGCCGCATCCCCGCCGAGAACCTGATCGGCCAAGAGGGGGAGGGCTACAAGATCGCGCTTGGCGCACTGGAGGGTGGCCGCATCGGCATCGCGGCGCAGAGCGTGGGCATGGCGCGCAGCGCGTTCGACGTGGCGCTGGCCTATGCCAAGGAGCGTCAGGCCTTCGGCGGCAGCATCTTCAACCAGCAGGCCGTGGGCTTCCGGCTCGCCGAATGCGCGACGCA
>SEGN01000487.1 GCA_004211245.1 Variovorax sp. | reverse complement strand
ATGGCCGTCATCGGCCGCATGCTGGAGGCGCAGGGCTTTCGCGTCGGCATCATCGCGCAGCCGGACTGGCAGAGCGCGGAGCCGTTCAAGGCACTGGGCAAGCCCAACCTGTTCTTCGGTGTGACGTCGGGCAACATGGATTCGATGATCAACCGGTACACGGCCGACCGGAAGATCCGCAGCGATGACGCCTACACGCCTGGCGACATCGGCGGCAAGCGGCCGGACCGCGCGGCCATCGTGTACTCGCAGCGCTGCAAGGAAGCCTGGAACGATGTGCCCATCATCCTGGGCGGCATCGAGGGCAGCCTGCGCCGCATCGCACACTACGACTACTGGTCGGACAAGGTGCGCCGCTCCGTGGTGGTCGATTCGAAGTGCGACCTGCTGCTCTACGGCAATGCGGAGCGCGCCATCGTCGAGATCGCGCACCGGCTCGCGGCGAAGGAGCCGGTGCAGCAGATCACCGACGTGCGTGGCACGGCGTTCGTGCGGCGCGAAACACCCGAAGGCTGGTTCGAGATCGACTCCACCAGCGTGGACGAGCCGGGGCGGGTCGAGGCGCATGTCAACCCGTACCTGATGGTGTCGGATCAGGCCAAGGCCAACGGGGCGAGCTGCGCGCGGGAAGACGAGGCGCAGGCCGTGGCCGACGGCACCAACCTGGCAAATCTTGCCAACCCGTCGATCAAGCCGATCAACTTCGTGCCGAACCCTCGCGTCAAGCTCAAGGTACCGCCACGCGACCGTTCGGTGATCCGCCTGCCGTCGTACGAGCAGGTGCGCGCCGATCCGGTGCTCTATGCGCATGCCAACCGCGTGCTGCACCTCGAGACCAACCCCGGCAATGCCCGCGCGCTCGTCCAGGCGCACGGCGAGGGCGTGACCGCGCGCGACGTCTGGATCAACCCGCCGCCCATTCCGCTGACGACGGCCGAAATGGACCACGTGTTCGACCTGGCCTACGCACGCAGCCCGCATCCGCGCTACGCCGACGAGAACGGCAGCCACGACGGCGCGACGAAGATCCCTGCGTGGGAAATGATTCGCTTCAGCGTGAACATCATGCGCGGCTGCTTCGGCGGCTGCACCTTCTGCTCGATCACCGAGCACGAGGGCCGCATCATCCAGAGCCGATCCGAAGAATCGATCATCAAGGAGGTCGAGGCGATCCGCGATTCGGTCAAGGGCTTCACCGGCACCATCTCCGACCTGGGTGGCCCGACCGCCAACATGTACCGGCTGGGCTGCAAGAGCCCCGAGATCGAGGCTGCGTGCCGCAAGCCGAGCTGCGTGTATCCGGGCATCTGCTCGAACCTCGGCACCAACCACGATCCGCTCATCAAGATCTATCGCCGCGCGCGTGCGTTGAAGGGCATCAAGAAGATCCTGATCGGTTCCGGCCTGCGCTACGACCTGGCGGTGCAGAGCCCCGAGTACGTCAAGGAACTGGTACAGCACCACGTCGGCGGCTACCTCAAGATCGCGCCCGAGCACACCGAGCAGGGCCCGCTGACCAAGATGATGAAGCCGGGCATCGGCAGCTACGACAGGTTCAAGCAGCTGTTCGAGAAGTTCAGTGCCGAAGCCGGCAAGAAGCAGTACCTCATCCCGTACTTCATCGCCGCCCACCCGGGCACCAGCGACGAGGACATGATGAACCTCGCGATCTGGCTCAAGAAGAACGGTTTCCGCGCCGACCAGGTGCAAACGTTCTACCCGTCGCCGATGGCCACGGCCACGACGATGTACCACACCAACAAGAACCCGCTTCGCAAGATCACGCGCGAGTCGGAGACGGTGGACATCGTGCGCGGCGACAAGCGTCGTCGCCTGCACAAGGCCTTCTTGCGCTACCACGACGCCAACAACTGGCCGTTGCTGCGCGAGGCGCTCAAGTCGATGGGCCGCGCCGATCTGATCGGCAACGGCAAGCACCACCTGATCCCGACGTGGCAGCCGCTGACCGACGGCAGCTATACCAG
>SEGN01000098.1 GCA_004211245.1 Variovorax sp. | reverse complement strand
TCGGAGGTGTCGACTTCGGGTGCCGGTCGCGCATGGCGCGCCGTGGTGATCCGAAGGCGCACGTCGCCGGTGCTCGGCCGCACGTCCGGAACGATCTGCCCCGGTTGCAGGCGTCGGTCGCCGGCCGGGCGGCCGCTGCGCGCCTGGAACACTTCCAGCAGCGAGAAGTAGAGGTCCTCGTGCAGCGCTTCGTGGCTGCTCATCCAGCCGCTTTCGGCCGGCGGTGCCCACTCGATGCCGGGCAGGTCGACCCGGATGTCGAGGCGCTCGAAGTACGGTTCGCCGGCGGGCCACGCATGCTGCTGAAGGCAGGTCATTGCACGGCGGAACACCGTCTCGTAGTCGGACTCGCACGGCGCTCCCTGGAGCCAGGCCGTCGGCGACAGCAGCGTTTCACCGAGGTGGTCGACATGCACGCGGTTCGGCGCGAACACCGTGTCGATGCGTCGCCGGCCGTCCAGCCATCGCAGCGCGATCTGATAGGCGGGAAGGGCGTCTGCTACCGGTTTGGGCCGCATCGACAGTCTTGCCTTGCCGATCATCTCCGCCAGCGGATAGGCCTCGAGCGCGAAGCGGCGCGGTGCGGCGTGCGGATGCACCGGATAGTCCACCGTGACCTGTTCGAGCCCGGCAACGTCGACCTGTTCCAGAAAGTGGTGGACCAGCGGCTTGTAGGCAGAGTGAAAGCGCGCAGCAACACCGGCCGCCTGCAACCGGCGTTCTGCCGCTCGCCGCGCGGCGATGCCTTCGAACAACCACCCCTCGACCGTCGCGCCGCGCTGCGGCATCCATTCGGCGACCCAGGTGTCGAGCATTCGCGGGATCTGAAGGTCGAGCAGCACGCGCAGCTACTGCAAGTCGCGCACCAGCGCCTCGCGGGTCAGCAGCAGGACCTGGTCTTCGCCGGCCGAGGTTTCGAGCCAGACGGTTTCGAGCGCGTGGAAAGCCGCTTCGAAGTGGTCGCGTTCGTTGCCGATTTCCAGCACGAGCACGGCGCGCTGCTGCATCACTGCGGGCGCGGCTGCGAGCAGGGTGCGGACGAAATCCATGCCGTCGGCGCCGCCGGCCAGCGCCAGCGCGGGTTCGGCGCGGTATTCCGCCGGAAGGGTGCGCATGCTTTGCGCGTTGACATACGGCGGATTGCACAGGATCAGGTCGTACGGGCCCGGCAACGCCGTGAGGCCGTCGGACTCGACCAGCGTGATGCGCTCGTCGAGCCGGTGCCGGGTGACGTTGATCGATGCGACCTCGAGCGCATCGCGCGAGATGTCGGCGGCGGTCACATGCACATCGGGGTAGGTCATCGCCGCCAGCACGGCCAGGCTGCCGTTGCCGGTGCAGAGGTCGAGCACCTGCTGCGTGTGCTCGCCCAGCCAGTGGTCGATGCTGCCGTCGACCAGCAGTTCGGCAATGAAGCTGCGCGGCACGATGGCGCGCTCGTCGACATAGAACGGCACACCCTGCAGCCAGGCCTCGCGGGTCAGGTAGGCGGCAGGTTTGCGGGTCTCGATGCGTGCCGCGAGCAGGCTCGCCACCCGGGCGCAGTCGGCCGGCGAAACGGGCCGGTCGCTCGCGGCGTCGAGGTCGTCGATCGGCAGCTTCAACTGCCAGAGCACGAGCCAGGCTGCCTCGTCGAAGGCATTGCCTGTGCCGTGTCCGAATGCCACGCCGGCTTCGTTGAGCTGCGCAGCGCCGGCCTCGATCAGCTCGATGACACGGGTCATTGCAGGGCTTCGAGCTGCGCCAGCGTGCGCCGGTAGATGTTCTTGAGCGGCTCGATGTCCGCCACCGCAATGTGCTCGTCGATCTTGTGGATGCTCGCGTTGACCGGCCCGAGTTCGACCACCTGCCTGCAGATCTTCGCGATGAAACGGGCGTCGCTGGTGCCGCCACTGGTGGACAGCTCGGTGGCGATGCCGGTCTCGTCCCGGATGGCCGCCTGCACGGCAACCACCAGTTCGGCCGGCGTCGTCAGGAACGGCAGGCCGCCGACCGTCCACGCAAGCGTGTAGTCCAGGTCATGGGCATCGAGCACATCCTTCACGCGTTGCTGCAGCGACTCGGGCGTCGATTCGGTGCAGAAGCGGAAGTTGAAATCGATCACCGCATCGCCCGGGATGACGTTGCTCGCGCCGGCGCCCGAATGGAAATTGCTGATCTGCCAGCTGGTCGGCTGAAAGTAGGCATTGCCCGCGTCCCATTCGCCTGCGGCGTTGATCGCAACCAGCTCGGCCAGGGCCGGCGCGAACGCATGCACCGGATTTTTCGCCAGGTGCGGATAGGCGATGTGCCCCTGAACGCCCTTGACCGTGAGCTTGCCGCTCATCGTGCCGCGGCGGCCGTTCTTGATCATGTCGCCGCAGCGCTCGACCGAGGTGGGCTCGCCCACGATGCAGTAGTCGACCGCTTCGCCGCGTGCGGCCAGCGTGTTGCAGACCACGACGGTGCCGTCCACGCCGGGGCCTTCCTCGTCGCTGGTCAGCAGCAGGGCGATGGACAGTTTCGGGTCGGGCGTGGCTTGCAGGAATTCCTCGATCGCCACCACGAAGGCGGCAAGCGAGGTCTTCATGTCGCACGCCCCGCGGCCGTACAGCAGGCCACCGCGGTGCGTCGGCGTGAAGGGGTGGCTCGTCCACCGGTCGAGCGGGCCGGTCGGCACCACGTCGGTGTGGCCGGCGAACGCCAGTGTCTTGGTGCCCGCGCGGCCGGAAGTCCGTTTGGCCCAGAGATTGGTGACGCGAAAGTCGGCCGGGCCGCTCTCGATGGTCTCCAGACTGAAGCCCAGTGCCGCCAGCCGCTCGCCGAGGATCCGTTGGCAGCCTCCGTCGTCCGGTGTGACGGAAGGGCGCGAAATCAGTTGTTCGGCAAGGTGGAGCGTGCGGGACATCGAGACGGGCAGGGGCGGGTCAGAACTTCACGTCGAGCGTGATGTCGGTGAAAGTGGGCTCCTCGACCTGGTCCAGCAGGGCACGGTCTTCGGACTTGGGAACAGGCGCGTTGCGGTTCTGCAGGCGCCACATCAGGTTGGTCGGCGAGTCGGCCTGCAGCAGGCCTTCCTCGCGCGTGACCAGGCCGTCGTCGATGAGCCGCGCGATGTCTTCCTCGAAGGTCTGCGAGCCTTCGGCCATCGACTGCTCCATCGCCTCCTTGACGGCCGAGAAGTCGCCTTTCTCGATCAGCTCGGCCACCAGTGCGGTGTTGAGCATGACCTCGAGTGCCGGCATGCGCGTGCCGGCCGGCGTGCGGAGCAGCCGCTGCGCGACGATGGCGCGCAGCGCGGAACCCAGGTCGGACAGCAGCGTGGAGCGCACTTCCACCGGGTAGAAGCTCAGGATGCGGTTCAGCGCCCGGTAGCTGTTGTTGGCATGCAGGGTGGCGACGCACAGATGACCCGACTGGGCGTAGGCGATGGCGGCCGTCATGGTTTCGCGGTCGCGGATCTCGCCGATCTGGATCACGTCGGGCGCCTGGCGCAGCGCGTTCTTGAGTGCGATCTGCAGGGACTGCGTGTCGCTGCCCACGTCGCGCTGGTTCACCATCGACTTCTTGTTGGTGAAGGTGAACTCGATCGGCTCCTCCACCGTCAGGATGTGGCCGCTGGCGTTCTCGTTGCGGTAGTCCAGCATCGAGGCCAGCGTCGTGCTCTTGCCGGCGCCGGTGGCGCCCACCATCAGGATCAGCCCGCGCTTTTCCATGATGAGCGTCTTCAGGATGTCCGGAAGGTTCAGGTCGGCAAAGGTCGGAATCACCGAGGCGATGTGGCGCACCACCACGGCGTAGGTGCCGCGTTGCCGCATCGCGCTGATGCGGAAGTTCCCTGCACCCTCGAGCGCAATCGCCATGTTGAGCTCGCCCATGCGTTCGAGCTCGGCGATGCGGCTCTCGTGCACCACTTCCGACAGCAGGTTCAGCGGCGCATCGGGCGGCAGCACCTGCGCGTTGATCGGCAGGCAGTTGCCGTTGATGCGGATCAGCGCCGGCGAATGTGCCGAGAGATAGATGTCGGACGCCTTGCGTTCGGCCATCAGGCGAAGAATTCGCTCCATCGTTCCGACCATCTGGATCTCCTCGGTGGTTGTCGTGAAAGCAGGCCGGCGACGGTCAGTCGCGCAGCAAGTCGTTCAGGCTGGTCTTCGAGCGCGTTTGCGCGTCGACCGTCTTGACGATGATCGCGGCGTAGGTGCTGTAGTCCTGGCCCGACTTGGTCTTCTTGGGCAGGTTGCCGCTGATGACCACGCTGCCCGACGGCACGCGGCCGTAGAGCGTCTCGCCGGTGTCGCGATTGAAGATCGGGGTGCTCTGGCCGATGTACACGCCCATGCCGAGCACCGAGTTTTCCTCGATCACCACGCCTTCGACCACTTCGGAGCGCGCGCCGATGAAGCAGTTGTCCTCGATGATGGTCGGGCCGGCCTGCAGCGGCTCCAGCACGCCGCCGATGCCCACGCCACCCGAAAGGTGCACGTTGGCGCCGATCTGTGCGCAGGAGCCGACGGTCGCCCAGGTGTCGACCATCGTGCCTTCGCCGACATAGGCGCCGATGTTCACGTACGAGGGCATCAGGATCGCGCCCTTCGCGATGTAGCTGCCGCGGCGGGCCACGGCCGGCGGCACGATGCGCACGCCGGCTTCCTTGAGTTCGGCGGCCGACAGGTGCGAGAACTTGGTCTGCACCTTGTCGTAGAAGCTGAGCGAGCCGGCCTGCACCTGCTCGTTGTCCTTCAGGCGGAACGACAGCAGCACGGCCTTCTTGATCCACTGGTGCACGGTCCATTGACCGACGCCCTCGCGTGTGGCGACGCGCAGCTTGCCGTTGTTCAGTTCGGAGATGACGTGTTCGACGGCTTCCAGCACGTCCTTGGGCGCTTGCGTGGGCGAAAGGTTGGCGCGGTCGTCCCACGCGGCGTCGATGGTCTGCTGGAGTTGCTGGGTCATGAGGAAAAGTCTCTCTGGGTGAACTGAACGATGCGCCCTGCGGCTTCGACGCACTCGGCGGTGTCGGCCACGAGGGCCATGCGGATGCGCCCACGGCCAGGGTTGCGACCTTGCGAATCGCGTGCCAGATAGCTGCCGGGCAGGACGGTGACATTGTATTGAGCGTAAAGCGCGCGGGCGAAGGCCTCGTCGTCCCCGTTCCAGGCGGCGGGCACGCCGGCCCAGAGATAGAAGCTCGCGTCGGGCAGGCGCACGTCGAGCACGGCCTCCAGCATCGGCGTCACTGCGGCGAACTTCGCCCTGTACAGCGCGCGGTTCTCGACCACGTGCGCCTCGTCGTTCCAGGCGGCGATGCTCGCGGCTGCCACGGCGCCGCTCATCGCGCTTCCATGGTAGGTGCGGTAGAGCAAGAACTTGGCGATCACCGCCGCGTCGCCCGCCACGAAGCCACTGCGCAGGCCCGGCACGTTGCTGCGCTTTGACAAAGATGTCAGGGCGATGAGGTTCCTGAAGTCGTGGCGCCCCAATTTGTCAGCCGCTTCCAGGCCACCGAGCGGCGGCTCGTCGCGGAAGTAGATCTCGCTGTAGCACTCGTCGGCCGCGATGACGAAGCCGAAGCGATCCGAGAGCGCAAACAGCTTCTTCCACTCGTCCAGCGGCATCACGGCGCCGGTCGGGTTGCCCGGAGAGCAGACGAAGACCAGCTGGGTGCGCGCCCAGACCGCCTCCGGCACGCCGTCCCAGTCGACCGCGAAGTTGCGCTCCGCCACGCTGCTCGCGTAATGCACCTCGGCACCTGCGAGCAAGGCCGCGCCTTCGTAGATTTGATAGAACGGATTGGGCGAGACCACGATGGGTGCCGGCGCCGCGCTCGCGTCGATCACCGTCTGGGCCAGCGCGAACAGGGCCTCGCGCGAGCCGTTGACCGGCAGCACCTGGGTGGCGGGGTCGAGCGCCAGCCCGTAGCGGGTCTTGAGCCAGCCTGTGAACGAGGCCCTCAGTTTCGGCTCGCCGGCGGTCGCGGGATAGCCGGCCAATGCGCCGAGACCGGCCGTCAGTGCCTCCTTGATGAAGGCCGGGGTCGGGTGCTTGGGCTCGCCGATGCCGAGGCTGATCGGCGTGAAGGCCGCATTGGGCGTGACGCCGTCGAAGAGTCGGCGCAGCCGCTCGAACGGATAGGGTTGCAGCTTGTCGAGAAGTGGGTTCATGGGAAAGGATTACAGCTTCTTGACCAGCACCTGGCTCTTGCGGTCCCAGTTGTACTTGCGCTTGCGCGCTTCGGGCAGCCACTCGGGGTCGACCTGGACGAAGCCGCGCTTGATGAACCAGTGCATCGTGCGCGTGGTCAGCACGAAGATGCTGTCCAGGCCCATGGCCTTGGCGCGCTGCTCGATGCGCTTGAGAATGCGCTCGCCATCGCCTTGGGACTGCACGTTGGGCGACACGGTCAGCGCCGCCATCTCGGCGGTACGCGCCTCGGGATAGGGGTAGAGCGCGGCGCAGCCGAAGATCACCCCGTCATGCTCGATCACCGTGTAGTGGCCCACGTCGCGCTCGATCTCGGTGCGGTCGCGCTTGACCAGCGTGCCGTCGCGCTCGAACGGTTCGATCAGCTGCAGGATGCCGCCGATGTCGTCGGCCGTGGCCTCGCGCAGCGATTCGAGCTTCTCGTCGATCACCATGGTGCCGATGCCATCGTGCACGTACACCTCGAGCAGCAGCGCGCCGTCCACCGCGAACGGCAGGATGTGGTTGCGCTCGACACCGGCCTTGCAGGCCTTCACGCAGTGCTGGAGGTAGAAGGCGGTGTCGGTGGGGCGTTGTGCTGGCGCCAGCGTCGTGAGCAGCTTCTCGGCCGCGGCCAGCGGCAGTTCGGTGTCGATCGGGTTGTCTTCGCCGATGGGCAGCTCGGTGTCGAGCGGGATGCCCGGAATCTCGGTCAGGAAGATCAGCTTGTCGGCCTGGATCGAGATCGCCACGCTGGTCGCCACCTCTTCCATCGTGAGATTGAAGGCCTCGCCGGTGGGCGAGAAGCCGAACGGCGAGATCAGCACCATCGCGCCGAAGTCCAGCGTACGGCGGATGCCGGAGGCATCGACCTTGCGCACCAGGCCCGAATGCTTGAAGTCGACGCCGTCGAGCACGCCGACCGGCCGCGCCGTGATGAAGTTGCCCGAGATGATGCGCACCGTGGAGCCGGCCATCGGCGTGTTGGGCAGGCCCTGGCTGAACGCGGCCTCGATCTCGTAGCGCAGCTGGCCGGCGGCTTCCTGCGCGGAATCGAGGGCGACCTCGTCGGTGATGCGCATGCCGTGCGAATAGCGGGCTTCGTGGCCCTTCGCGCGCAACTGGTCGTTGACCTGCGGACGGAAGCCGTGCACCAGCACGATCTTCACGCCCATCGACTGGATCAGCGCCAGGTCTTGTGCGATGTTCTGCAGCTTGCCGGCCGCAATGGCCTCGCCCGCCAGCCCGACCACGAAGGTCTTGCCGCGGTGCGTATGGATGTAGGGCGCCACCGAGCGGAACCAGGGAACGAAGGTGAAGTTGAAGACGGTGGACATTGGCGGGGAAGAAGAGGGCGGGAACGCCGGGCGCAAGATAATCGAGGATTTTCCCCGAACTGCGGCCTTGTCCTTGTCTCCCCTTCGAATCGAGTTTCCAGAAGCCTTGCCGGTGTCGGCCCGGCGCGACGAGATTGCCACCGCCATCGCGGCCAACCAGGTGGTGATCGTCTGCGGCGAAACCGGCTCGGGCAAGACCACGCAGTTGCCCAAGATCCTGTTGCAGCTCGGGCGCGGCAAGCTCAACGCACCACCGGGGCAGGGCAAGCTGATAGGCCACACCCAGCCGCGGCGCATCGCTGCGAGTTCGGTCGCCAAGCGCATCGCCGAGGAGCTGAAAACGCCTTTGGGCGAAGTGGTCGGCTTCAAGGTGCGCTTCCAGGACCGGCTGAGCCGTGACGCCTCGGTCAAGCTCATGACCGACGGCATCCTGCTGGCCGAGACGCAGACCGATCCGCTTCTCAAGGCGTACGACACGATCATCATCGACGAGGCGCACGAGCGCTCGCTGAACATCGACTTCCTGCTGGGCTACCTGCGCGAGATCCTGCCGCGCCGGCCGGACCTGAAGGTGGTGGTGACCTCCGCGACGATCGATGCCGACCGGTTCGCCACGCATTTCGCTTCCCGGAGCGGCCCCGCGCCGATCATCTATGTGTCGGGCCGCACCTTTCCGGTGGAGCAGCGCTACCGGCCGTTCGAGGAATCGCGCGAGTACGACCTCAACGACGCGATCGCCGATGGCGTCGACGAGCTCTGGCGCGACCCACGGCAGGGCGGCGACATCCTGGTGTTCCTGCCCGGTGAGCGCGAGATCCGGGAAGCGGCAGACCATTTGCGCCGCCATCTCACGCACCAGCCGCTCATGCGCAACGCCGAGGTGCTGCCGCTGTTCGCGCGGCTCTCGCCGGCCGAGCAGGACCGCATCTTCGACGGCCACACGGGCCGGCGCATCGTGCTCGCGACCAATGTGGCCGAAACCTCGCTCACGGTGCCGGGCACGCGCTACGTGATCGACGCCGGCACGGCGCGCGTCAAGCGTTATTCGTTCCGCAGCAAGGTCGAGCAACTGCTGGTCGAGCCGATCAGCCAGGCCGCGGCCAACCAGCGCGCAGGTCGCTGCGGGCGCGTGGCCGACGGCATCTGCATCCGGCTCTACGACGAGAAGGACTTCGAGTCGCGCCCGCGTTTCACCGACCCGGAAATCCTGCGCTCCTCGCTGGCCGGGGTGATCCTGCGCATGAAGTCCCTGCGCCTGGGCGACGTCTCGCGCTTCCCGTTCCTGGAGGCGCCCTCACCGCGTGCGATCGCCGACGGCTACCAACTGCTGAACGAACTCGGCGCGGTCGACGACGCGAACGAGCTCACGCCGATCGGCCAGGAGCTCGCCAAGCTGCCGCTCGACCCACGCGTCGGCCGGATGATCCTCGAAGCCCGCTCGCGTGGCGCGCTGGAGGAGGTGCTGGTCATCGCCTCGGCCCTGTCGGTGCAGGACGTGCGCGACCGCCCCATGGAGGCGCAGCAGCAGGCCGACCAGGCGCACGCCAAGTTCGACGACGAGAAGAGCGAGTTCAGCGGCTACCTGACCTTGTGGAAGTGGATTGCCGACGCGCGTGGCGGCAACGCAGCGCAGACGCGTCGCGAGCTGCACGGCGATCCGAAGAAGCGCGCCAATACCGCCTTTTTGCCCATC
>SEGN01000486.1 GCA_004211245.1 Variovorax sp. | reverse complement strand
GGCATTGCGTGCCGCGCCCTGCGGCAGGCTCAACAGCATGGCCGCCAGATGTCCGCCCGCCGAGTGGCCTGCCACCGTGATACGGCGGGAGTCACCGCCGTGGTGTGCGATGTGGCGCGCGGTCCAGTCGAGCGCCTTGACCATCTGCAGGGCAATGTCGGGGATGGTCACGGGCTGCGCCGCCGTGCCGGGGCACAACGCGTAGTTCGGCACCACCACGCACACACCCTGGGTCGTGAAGGGCGGGGCAACGAACGAGTGGTCGCTCTTGTCGAGCGAGCGCCAATAGCCGCCGTGAATGAACACCAGCACCGGCGCACCGGTCACCGCCGCCGGAAAAACGTCCAGCGTTTCGTTGGTGCCCTCCCCATAGCGCAGGTCGAGCGTTGCGGGCTGCGCCGCCCGCGCCTCGGCCGATGCGGCCGCCCAGCGAGCGAAGTACGCCGGATGTCCGGGCACCCGCGCGCGGTTGTTGTACATGCTGTCCAGCCAGGCCGGATCGTCGTGCGGTGCCATGTGAAACCCTCAGGCAAAAGCGATGCGCGCGATCTTGGCACGGGCAACGAATTCACGCGAATCGCGTTAAACTCGGCCCGCGTTGGGGGGGTAGCTCAGCTGGGAGAGCGCCGCGTTCGCAATGCGGAGGTCGTGAGTTCGATCCTCATCCTCTCCACCAACGATCCCTGAAAAGGCTCTGGCAATCGCCAGGGCCTTTTTCTTTGGCGCGTCGTCAGTCCAGCAGCAGATGGCGGCCGTGCAGCGCCGCCGCACCAGGAGACGCAAGGAACGCGATGGTCTGTGCAGCCATGGTGGTCGACACCCAGCCGTCGGGGTTCGCGTCGGGCATGGCCTGCCGGTTGGCAGGCGTGTCCATCACGGTCGGCGCGATGCTGTTCACACGCACACCCTGCGGCGCCAGCTCCGCCGCCATTGCTTCCACAAGGCGCTGCAGCGCGCTCTTCGATGCGATGTAGGCCGACATGGCGGCCTGACCGCGCGCGGCGGTTGCCGCCGTGACGGCGATCACGCTGCCGCCCTTCTGTTCGATCATCGAAGGAACGAACGACTGCGTCACCGCCACGAACGACCAGGCATTGAGGTTCATCATCCGGTCCCAGCTTGCCCTCTCCAGCGCATGCACCTGGGCGCCCATCTCGAATCCGCCCGCGATATGCACGAGCGTGTCGACCTTCTGGAAGGAGGTCAGCACTTGCGTGGCGGCGTCGTGCATCGAAGCGGTCGACGTCACGTCGCAGGCGATCAGCAAATGCTGCGAGTTGTCCAGCCCGGGAAAGGTCTGGGCCAGCTTGTCCGCATGGTGGTCGAGCAGCGCGAGGCGCGCGCCCTGCGCCAGAAAATGCTGTGCCACGGCACGGCCGAGCGCGCCGGCGGCGCCGGTCAGCACAACGTGCGAGGGGATATGGGCGGTATCGATCATCGGAGCTTCCTCGAAGTGCAGGCGCCGCGGCGCGAATGGCAACGATGGTAGCTCGGCAGTGGTCAGCACCGATCGTTGTGGGCTATAATCGAAGGATTGCCTGATTGCAGCAATGTGATTCAGGGGCTCTTAGCTCAGTTGGTAGAGCAGCGGACTCTTAATCCGTAGGTCGAGTGTTCGAGTCACTCAGGGCCCACCACCAAACATCCCGTGGTTATTGAAAAGCCTGCTATCGAACTGATAGCAGGCTTTTTTCATTTCGAACGATGCCAGCCTCCTTGTCACGATCCATTCGTTCAAAACGACGCCGTGGTGCCGGCCGTAATCACCATGGCAGATTTCAGCGTTGAGCCGTTTCCCGGGCGCTCTTGGCAAGCGGTCGGGCTTGCCGTGCCTAAACAGCCGCCAGTGGGGGATGCCGCTCTAGCTTTCATCTGCTGAGCGCTTGCTCGCGAGAGGGCGGACAGACGAAGAGGTTGTAGGCCAGATAGAAATGCAAGTCAGTCGCCACTTTTGCGGAGGGTCGTAAGCCCGGTTCGGTGACATTATGTCTGGACATATTCTTCCTCCTTGGTCGGCAAAACGATTTGTGCGTTGGGTCGCGTTGACGGCGACTACATGCACTCTACGCCGTAGCTGCCATCCGTAGATCCCCCAAGGAATGTAGTTCACTACGATTGCCGTACCTTCAATCGAGGGCTGGACGTTCGCACTGAAAAAAACGACTCCCACCCGCGTTGCGATCTCGATCGCGGTCAACCTCTCGCTACCGCTCTTGTTTGGTGCGCTTCTCATCGGTGAAGCCTTTCGTAGGGACCTCAGCATTCGCATCGTTGCCGTCGTGGCCGGCGTCTGGACAGCGGCACAGCCGGCTTCCGTGTCAGCCTGCAAGGCAACGGCAGCCCCCCGAGCGGCGCTGCACTGCCTGCGGCGGCATATGGCCCGAGCGCGGGATACGATGCTGAGCTCGCCACGGTCAGCGGCCGAGGTTTCCCGGCTGTCGAACTTTCCCGGGCTACGGCTTCCAACCACTCACCTTGATCTCATCTTCTACTGCCGACCTCACCCGCCTGCGAAGGCGTGCCGTCCTCTCCATGATGGGAGCCATGGCGTGCTTCGTGGTCAACGATGCGCTGGTCAAACACGTCAGTGTTTTCATGCCGGCACCGCAGCTCATTTTTATGCGGGGGCTGATGGCAACGATGCTGGTGCTGGTCGTTGCGCGGCAAACAGGCGCACTG
>SEGN01000485.1 GCA_004211245.1 Variovorax sp. | reverse complement strand
CAACAGCGTGAGCGAGCTGCAGGACACGCCCGCCGTGCGCGGCATGATCAACAAGATCAGTTATCTGGTCAAAGTTCTGTAAGAGAGACTGATATGGAACTCAATGGCATCAAGCCGGCAGACGGCGCGAAGCACTACAAGCGTCGCGTCGGCCGCGGTATCGGCTCCGGCATCGGCAAGACCGCAGGTCGCGGTCACAAGGGCCAGAAGTCGCGTGCGGGTGGTTTCCACAAGGTGGGTTTCGAAGGCGGTCAGATGCCGCTGCAGCGTCGCCTGCCGAAGCGTGGCTTCAAGTCGCAGACGCTCAAGTACAACGCCGAAGTCACGCTGACGTCGCTGGAAGCCCTCGGCGCCGCCGAAGTCGACATGCTGACGCTGAAGCAGGCCGGCCTCGTTGGTCACATGATCAAGGTGGTCAAGGTCATCAAGACCGGCGAGCTCACCAAGGCCGTGAAGCTGACGGGCATCGGCGCGACCGCTGGCGCCAAGGCAGCCATCGAAGCCGCAGGCGGCAGCGTCGCCTGAATTCGACATACGGAAAGTAGGCTCTAGTGGCAACCAACGCGGCAACGCTCGCTAAGACAGGCAAGTTCGGTGACCTCCGTCGCCGGCTGGTCTTCTTGCTGCTCGCGCTCGTGGTCTATCGCGTCGGCGCGCACATTCCTGTTCCGGGCATCAATCCGGACCAGCTTGCGCAGCTGTTCCAGGGCCAGCAGGGCGGCATTCTGAGCCTGTTCAACATGTTCTCGGGCGGGGCGCTGTCGCGCTTCACCGTGTTCGCGTTGGGCATCATGCCGTACATCTCCGCGTCGATCATCATGCAGCTGATGGGGTACGTCCTTCCGAGCTTCGAGCAGTTGAAGAAGGAAGGCGAAGCCGGCCGCCGCAAGATCACGCAGTACACGCGCTATGGCGCGCTCGGCCTGGCCATCTTCCAGTCGTTCAGCATTGCCGTGGCGCTCGAATCCTCCGCGGGTCTCGTGATCACGCCGGGGTACGGCTTCCGCATCACCGCGATGGTCAGCCTGACGGCCGGCTCGATGTTCCTGATGTGGCTCGGCGAGCAGATCACCGAGCGCGGTCTGGGCAACGGTATCTCGATCCTGATCTTCGCGGGCATCGCGGCCGGATTGCCGGGCGCCATCGGCGGCCTGCTCGAGCTGGTTCGCACCGGTGCCATGAACGTGCTGGTGGCACTGTTCATCGTGGCCACGGTGATCCTGGTGACCTACTTCGTGGTGTTCGTCGAGCGCGGTCAACGCAAGATTCTCGTGAACTATGCGCGGCGCCAGGTCGGCAACAAGGTGTACGGCGGCCAGTCGTCGCATCTGCCGCTGAAGCTCAACATGGCCGGCGTGATTCCGCCGATCTTCGCCTCATCGATCATCCTGCTGCCCACGACGGTCGTCGGCTGGTTCAGCACCGGCGACGGCATGCGCTGGATCAAGGACATTGCGGGTGCGTTGACGCCTGGCCAGCCGATCTATGTTCTGCTGTATGCCACGGCGATCGTTTTCTTCTGCTTCTTCTACACGGCGCTCGTGTTCAACAGCAAGGAAACGGCCGACAACCTCAAGAAGAGCGGCGCGTTCATTCCGGGCATCCGTCCGGGTGACCAGACCGCCCGCTACATCGACAAGATTCTGGTTCGCCTGACGTTGGCGGGTGCGGTGTACATCACCTTCGTCTGCCTGCTGCCCGAGTTCCTGATCCTCAAGTACAACGTGCCGTTCTATTTCGGCGCGAGAACCGCTTTAGGAGAATGAAATGAGAGTTTCGGCTTCGGTCAAAACCATTTGTCGCAATTGCAAGGTCATCCGCCGCAAAGGTGTTGTGCGCGTGATCTGTACCGACCCGCGCCATAAGCAGCGCCAGGGTTGATTCGAGAAATTTAGAGGACGCACATGGCACGTATTGCTGGCATCAACATTCCGCCGCACAAGCACGCTGAAATCGGCCTGACCGCCATTTTCGGCATCGGTCGCACGCGCGCTCGCAAGATCTGCGAAGCCACCGGCATCGACTACGCGAAGAAGATCAAGGATCTGACCGACAGCGATCTCGAGAAGATCCGCGACCAGATCGCTCTCTTCACGATCGAGGGGGACCTGCGTCGCGAAACGACGATGAACATCAAGCGTTTGATGGACATCGGCTGCTACCGCGGCTTCCGCCACCGTCGTGGCCTGCCGATGCGCGGCCAGCGCACGCGCACCAATGCCCGCACCCGCAAGGGTCCGCGCAAGGCAGCGCAGTCCCTGAAGAAATAAGGATAGACCAGCATGGCTAAAGCTCCTGCCAACAACGCCGCACAGCGCGTTCGCAAGAAGGTTCGCAAGAACGTTGCGGACGGTATCGCCCACGTGCATGCCTCGTTCAACAACACCATCATCACGATCACCGATCGCCAGGGCAATGCCCTGTCGTGGGCTTCGTCGGGTGGCCAGGGCTTCAAGGGTTCGCGCAAGTCGACGCCTTTCGCAGCCCAGGTTGCTTCCGAAGTCGCCGGCCGTGCTGCGGTTGAGCAAGGCATCAAGAACCTCGACGTCGAGATCAAGGGCCCCGGCCCGGGTCGTGAATCGTCGGTGCGCGCCCTGGCCGCACTGGGCATTCGCATCAACTCGATCGCCGATGTGACGCCGGTGCCGCACAACGGTTGCCGCCCGCAAAAGCGTCGTCGCATCTGACGCGACAACGCCCGGCGCAGCCTGCTTCACAGCGGCTGCGCATTTGTTTTTCAACAAGCCCACCGCCATCGGCACGCCGCTGATGGCTCCTGCAGACAAGCACTGCAGCAGATGACACAAAGGACGATCAAGTGGCACGTTACCTCG
>SEGN01000484.1 GCA_004211245.1 Variovorax sp. | reverse complement strand
GGTTGCCTTGCTTCATGAAATTCTCTCGGATGGTTGCATATGCAATGATTGTAGCTACAATCATCGACATGACAACCCTCGCCAGACCCCAAGGCTGTACCAGCCTGAGACTGCGCCGCCTGAGCCGGCTGGTCTCGCGCCACTACGACGCGCACGTGGCCGCCAGCGGCCTGAAGACGACGCAGTACTCGCTGCTTTCGCATGTGATGCATCTCGGGCCGCTGCGGCCGGTCGATCTGGCGCGCGCCATGAACATCGAAGCTTCCACGCTCACCCGCAACATGAAGCCGCTGGTCGCCGCGGGATGGCTCACGCAGAGTGAGGGCGCCGATGCGCGCAGTCGCCTGATCGCGATCACCGACGAGGGCCGTGCCAAGCGTGCCGAGGCACAGGCGCACTGGCGCGCAGCGCAGACGGGCCTCAATGAACTGCTCGGGGTCGAGCGGGTGCTCGCGCTGCACGCGCTGCTGGACGAGAGCCTGGAGATATTGCAGCGGGCCGGCCTGGCCGAAGGACAGGGAGATGACCATGAATGAACCACGCTACCGCGCGCTCTGGCTCGTGCTGCTCGGCGCGGCCGGCGCCTTTGCGCTCACGATGGGCGTGCGCCAGACCATGGGGCTCTTTCTCTCGGCGCTCAACACGTCGACCGCGCTGGGCATCGGCAGCATCAGTCTCGCGTTCGCGTTCGGGCAGTTGTGGTGGGGCCTGACGCAGCCCTTCGCGGGCGCGGTGGCCGATCGCATCGGCACCGGGCGCGTGGTGTTGATCGGCGTGGTGCTGGTCGCCATCGGCACGCTGATCACGCCACTCATGACGACGACGGCGGGCTTGATCTTCGCGATCGGCGTGCTCGCAGCCGGCGGCGCCGGGATGGCCGGACCGTCGGTGCTGATGGGGGCCACCACGCGGCTCGTGCCGCCCGAGAAGCGCGGGCTCGCGACGGGCATCGTCAACGCGGGCGGCTCGTTCGGCCAGTTCGCGATGGCGCCGATCGCCATCGGCCTCACGGCTGCCGTCGGCTGGGCCGCATCGATGCAGTGGCTCGGCGTGCTGGTGTTGTTGGCGCTGCCGGCGGCGTGGTTGCTGCGTGGCAATTCGAACGCGATCGCAGCGCAGGCTGCCGCGGCCTCGGGCAAGAAGGCGCTGACGGCGCGGGAGGCCATCGGCCAGGCACTGTCGACCCCGAGCTACCGCTACCTGAGCCTGGGCTTCCTGGTGTGCGGCTTCCACGTCGCGTTCCTCGCGACCCATTTGCCGGGTGTGATCGCGGCCTGCGGCTTGCCGCCCGAAGTGGGTGGCTGGTCGCTCGCGATGATCGGCCTGTTCAACATCGTCGGCAGCCTCGCCATGGGGTGGGCGGTCGGGCGCTGGCGCATGAAGTCGCTGCTGTCGCTGCTCTACGCGACGCGCGGCCTCGCGGTGCTGGTCTTCCTGTTCGCACCCAAGACCACCGGCGTGATGCTGGTGTTCGCGGCGGTGATGGGCGTGACTTTCCTGTCGACCGTGCCGCCGACCGCGGGGCTGGTCGCCAAGATGTTCGGCCCGGCCAACATGGCCATGCTGTTCGGCATCGTGATGCTGGCGCACCAGGTGGGCGGCTTTCTCGGCGCGTTCCTCGGCGGTGCCATCTTCCAGGCGACCGGCAGCTACGACTGGGTCTGGTACATCGACATCATGCTGGCCGTCGGCGCGGCGTTGATCAACCTGCCGATCCGCGAGGCGCTGTTGCCGCCGCGCACTGCCAAGGCGGCGGCATGAGCGCGCCGCAACAGGCGCTGGATCCGCGCACGCGCATGCTGCTGGAGGCGCCGATCGTTCCGACCCTGCTGAAGCTGGCGGCGCCCAATGTCGTCGTGATGGTGGCGCAGGCGGCGGTCGGCCTCATCGAGACGTACTTCGTCGGCCAGCTCGGGCTCGACGCGCTGGCCGGCATGGCGCTGGTGTTCCCGATCGTGGGCGGCCGCGGGGCGGCGCTCGAAGCGGCGCTGACCTACTCGCACTGGGTCTTTGCCGGCGCCATCCTCGTATGGCTCTTCAACTCGCTCGCGGCCGTGATCCGCGGCACAGGCAACATGGCGGTGCCGGCCAACGTCACGGTGGCCGGCGTGGTGTTCCTCGTTCCGGTGTCTCCGTTGCTGATCTTCGGCTGGGGCCCGATGCCGGGCATGGGCATTGCGGGCGGTGCCGTCGCGCTGTTGCTGTACTACCTGGGTGGAACGATCGCGCTGCTCGCGTATCTGCGATCGCGTCGCAGCCTGCTCAAGCCGAAGTTCGCGGGCGTCCGACTGCGCTGGCCTTTGTTCAAGGACATTCTCTGGGTCGGCCTGGTCGGCTCGATTTCGACCGTCTCGACCAATCTGGCGATCGGCGTCGCCACCGCGCTGGCCGGGCACTTCGGCGCCGGGGCCATCGCGGGCTATGGCACGGCTTCGCGGCTCGAATACCTGCTGGTGCCGCTCGTGTTCGGCCTCGGGGCACCGCTGGTCGCAATGGTCGGCACCTGCATTGGCGCCGGCCAGCGCGAGCGCGCGATGCGGGCGGCATGGGCCGGTGCGGCGATGGCCTTTGCGCTCACCGAGCTCATCGGCGTCACGGCCGCCCTGTTCCCGCGGCCCTGGTTGCGGCTCTTCGGCAGCGACCCGGCGATGCTGGAGACCGGCACCCAGTACCTGCAGGCAGTCGGCCCGTTCTACGGGTTCTTCGGCGTCGGGCTGGTGCTGTATTTCGCGTCGCAGGGGGCAGGGCGCCTGCTGTGGCCCGTGATCGGCAACCTGGCGCGGCTGGTCGTGGCGGCCGTCGGTGGATGGCTTGCGTTGCGATGGGGTGGCCAGCTCACC
>SEGN01000483.1 GCA_004211245.1 Variovorax sp. | reverse complement strand
TCGTGCGTGCAGCGCAGCGAGTCGATCCTCGGGCGCTGGGGCGGGCTCTCGCTGATCCTGGCGAAGTTCGTGCCCGGCGTGTCGGTGGTGGCGCCGCCGATGGCCGGCGCGCTCGGCATGTCGAACACGCGCTTCCTGTCGTACGAGACGGCGGCGGCGCTGATCTGGACGCTGGGCTTCCTGCTGCTCGGGCGCGTGTTCCATTCGGCCATCAACGATGTGCTGGCGGTGCTGTCGAACATCGGCCTCACGGCGGCCGTGTTCTGCGCGGTGATGCTGCTGCTCTTCCTGGCCTGGCGCTACTACATGCGCCGCCTGGCGCTCGGCGCCGACGACATTGCGCACATCGATGTCGATGCGCTGCGGGTGGCGCTGGCCGGCGGCAACGGCCCGACGGTGGTCGACGTGCGCGCAGCCGCCTCGCGCGCCATCGACGACCGCTCGATTCCCGGCGCGGTCGACATCGAGCTCAAGCGGCTGCCAGCGGACCTCGGCGCACTGGCGGACGGGCGCGAACTCGTGCTGTTCTGTGACTGCCCCGACGATGCCTCGGCGATCGCCGCCGCGCGGGTGCTGCTCGCCGCGGGCCTGCCGCGCGTGCGCGTGCTGGCCGGTGGACTCGACGCGTGGATGGCGGCCGAAGCCGTCGACCCGTCGGACCCCGAGCCCGTCGTCGCCTGACGCCGCCACCGGTGGCCGATTGCTACGATCGGCGCATGCCTTCCTTCCCTTTTGACGCCGTGCTGTTCGATTGCGACGGCGTGCTGGTCGACTCCGAACCCATCACCAACGGCGTTTTGCGCGACATGCTCGAAGAACTCGGCTGGGTGCTCACGCGCGAGGAGTGCATGCGCATCTTCGTGGGCAAGGCGGTGAAGGACGAGGCCGGGTTGATCGCCGAGCGCACCGGCGTCGCGATCACTCCCGAATGGCTCCAGGGTTTCTGGGTGCGCCGCAATGCCGCGCTCGACCGCGACCTCGTCGAGATCCCCGGGGCGCCTGCCGCGGTGCGGTCGCTGCATGCCACGCTCGATGGCCGCATCGCCTGTGCCTCGGGCGCGGATCGCGCCAAGGTGCGCCTGCAGCTCGAGAAGATCGGCCTGCTCGACGCCTTCGAAGGCCGCATCTTCAGCGGCCACGAAACGCCGCGCAGCAAGCCGTTTCCCGACGTGTACCTGGCTGCGGCGGCGGCACTCGGCGTCGACGCTGCGCGCTGTGCCGTGGTGGAAGACACGGTCACCGGCGCCACGGCCGGGCTTGCGGCCGGTGCCACCGTGTTCGGCTACAGCCCGGGCGGGCTCGGCCACAGCGGCGCCGACGCGATGCGGGCCATCGGCGTGCATGACGTGTTCACCGACATGGCCGAATTGCCCGCGTTGCTGGCTGCGTGGCCTGCACGCGCAGCCTGAGCGGATCTTGTCCCGTCACGACGTCGCCGCACCCTGCTCCGATGCCGCCAGGCGCGGCATCCTGCTCGCGGCCATCCTCGGCTCGAGCATGGCCTTCATCGACGGGACCGTGGTCAACGTCGCGCTGCCGGCGATCCAGCGCGACCTGCACGCCAACGCTTTCCAGGCGCAGTGGGTGGTGGAGTCGTATGCGCTCTTCCTCGCGGCGCTGCTGCTGGTCGGCGGCTCGCTCGGCGACCACTTCGGGCGGCGCCGCATCTTCGCCCTCGGCGTCGCGCTGTTCGCGGTCGCGTCCGCGGCGTGCGCCGCCTCGGTCACGGTGCAGCAACTGATCGCCGCGCGCGCGGTGCAGGGCGTCGGCGCCGCGCTGCTGGTGCCGGGCAGCCTGGCGCTGATCAGCGCGTCCTTTCCCGAGGGCAAGCGCGGCAAGGCAATCGGCACCTGGTCGGGCGCCAGCGGCATCACGGCCGCCATCGGCCCGGTCATCGGCGGCTGGCTGGTCGACCAGTATTCCTGGACCTGGGCCTTTCTCATCAACGTGCCGATGGCGGCGGTGGTGCTGTGGGTGGTGTGGCGCCGCGTGCCCGAGAGCCGCAGCCC
>SEGN01000482.1 GCA_004211245.1 Variovorax sp. | reverse complement strand
CGTTTTTCCACGCCGAGGTCTTCGGCGATGGTGATCTGGATGTTGGCGATGTGCTCGCGGCGCCAGATCGGCTCGAACAAAGAGTTGCCGAAGCGCAGCGCGAACAGGTTCTGCACCGAAGGCTTGCCGAGGTAGTGGTCGATGCGGAACACCTGGTTCTCGTTCAGCACCTTGCCGACCGCCGCGTTGATGGCACGGTTCGATTCGAGGTCGTGGCCGAGCGGCTTCTCGAGCACCACGCGCGTGTTCGGCCCGTTCAGGCCGGCCGCGGCGATCTGCTCCACCGTCTGCGTGAAGAGCGCCGGCGCGGTGGCCACGTACATTACCACCGTGTCGGCGTTGCGCGACTTGAGCATGCCGGCAAGCCGTGCATAGTCGGGCGGCTTGGACAGGTCGAGCCGCAGGTAGTGCAGCATCGACGCGAACTTGCCGAACTCTTCGTCCGACGGGCGCTTGGCGCCTTCGACCGCCTTGAAGCGCGAGGAGATCAGTTCGCGGTACTGGTCGTCCGACATGTCGTCGCGCGCAACGCCGATGATGCGGCCGTCCGGTGGCAGGCTGCCGTGGCGAAACGCCTGGAACAGCGCAGGCATCAGCTTGCGCCAGGCCAGGTCGCCGGTGCCGCCGAACAGAACGAGATCGAAACTCATGGATGTTGTCCGTGTGATGGAGGAAGCCGAAGCAGCTGTCACTTTAATGGTAGTTGTACGGATGCTCGATACGCTCGGGCGCGGCTATGCTCACGCGCGGCCCATCGGGCCATTTTTCTTTTTTGGAAGGCGGGGTTGGAATGAAAAAAGTTCTTTTCGCAGTGGCACTGCTGGGCGCTTCGTCGCTGGCATCGGCGCAGCAGGTCAACGTCATCTGCTCGGTGCAGGCCGACTGGTGCAACATGATCGCCACCGTCTATGCGCGCACCACCGGCGTCAAGATCAACCTTGCACTCAAAGGCTCGGGCGAGGCATTGGCCCAGCTCATCGCAGAGAAGGACAACCCCAAGACCGACGTGTGGTTCGGCGGCACCGGCGACCCGCATCTGCAGGCAGCCGAGTCCGGCCTCACGCTCGAATACAAGTCGCCGACGCTGCCGCAGCTCTATCCCTGGGCGCAGCAGCAGGCGCAGCAGTCGGGCTTCAAGACCGTGGGCATTTATTCCGGCCCGCTCGGCTTCGGCTACAACACCGAACTGCTGAAGAAGAAGAAGCTCGACGTGCCCAGGAGCTGGGCCGACCTGCTCAAGCCCGCGTACAAGGGCGACATCCAGGTGGCGAACCCCGCGTCGAGCGGCACGGCCTACACCATGATCGCCACGCTGGTGCAGCTCATGGGCGAGGACAAGGCCTTCGAATACCTCAAGGGCCTGCACAAGAACGTCGGTCAGTACACGCGCTCCGGCACGGGGCCGATCAAGGCCGTCGCCCGCGGTGAAACGGCGGTGTCGATCAGCTTCGTGCACGACGCACCGCAGGAGCGGATGCAGGGCTTCCCGGTCGAGACTGTGACGCCCTCGGAAGGCACCGGCGCCGAGATCGGCTCGATGAGCATCATCAAGGGCGCGCGCAACCTGGCCGAGGCCAAGAAGTTCTACGAATGGGCCCTCACGCCGCAGGCGCAGACGTTCGGCGCCGCTGCCAAGCAATACCAGCTGCCATCGAACAAGGCCACCGCGGTGGATGCCAACGTGCCCGACTTCAAGAAGATCAAGATGATCAACTACGACTACGCCAAGTACGGCGCGAGTGCCGAGCGCCGACGCCTCATCGCGCGCTGGGAGAAGGACGTCAACTCGCTTCCGCGCTGAGTGGCTGCCGTCATGACCGGCGGCGCGCCCGTCAACGCGGCGGCGCTCGCTGCGGCCCGACGCGCGCAAGGCGCGATCTGGCTGTGGATCGCGATCGGTGTCGTGGCCTACGTCGCGTTGCCCTGGTATGCGATCCAGGACACGAGCTGGTACCAGGCGATCCCGCAGGTGTTCGGTTCGGCCGAAGGCGCCAACGGCATCATGCAGGCG
>SEGN01000481.1 GCA_004211245.1 Variovorax sp. | reverse complement strand
CGGTGGCCCTGGCCGCGAGAGATGCATGCCAGAGTGCTCGAGCGGCTGGCCGTGGCCGAACCGCGCGCCGTGGCCCTCGACCTCCTGCTCGTCGAGCCCTCCACGTCCGAGGCCGATGACGCTGTGGCGCATGCGCTCGCGAACCTGCGCAAAGTAACTCCGGTTTTTCTTCCGTTGACGGTTCAGACGCCGCTGGTCCGCGGGCAGGTGGCGCAGCCGCTTCGTCCGCTGCCGCTTCTGGAACAGGCCGTGACCGGTCTCGGCCACATCAACGTCGAACTCGATGCCGACGGCGTGGTTCGCAGTCTGTATCTGCGTGAAGGCCCTGCAGATTCGCTCTGGCCTGCGATGCCCCTGGCGCTGGCGAGTGCGGGCGGCGCGAAGTCGCCGGCGGTGCGGCCGGGTGCGGCCGTTGACGAGGGCTTCGGCTGGCTGCGGGAGGCGCGCGTGCTGGTGCCGTTTTCGGGTCCGCCGGGCCACTACAAGGTGCTGCCCTACGCCAGCGTATTGCACGGGGAGGTGCCCGACGCAGCGCTTCGCGACAAGATCGTTCTGGTCGGCCTCACCGGTATCGGAATCGGCGATCACTATCCGACGCCCTTCTCGGGCGGTTCCGGGTTGATGCCTGGCGTGGAAATCAACGCGGCAGCGCTGGACGGGATGTTGCGTGGTGCATTGATCGCGCCGACCTCTGCCTTGGCACAGGCCCTTGCTGCCGGTGTCGCACTGTTTCTTTTCCTCCTGTGGCTCTGGTCCTCGGGGCCGCGTGGCGGGCTGTTCGGGCTCCTGGCGTTCGCCTTGTTGAGCCTCATGACCACTGCAGTGCTTCAACTCGTGTTCCGGGTCTGGATGCCGGTGGGCGTGTGGTTGGTGTCGTCCGTTCTCGGCTACCTTCTGTGGAGCTGGCGCCGCCTGGCGGTGTTGCTGCAGGACTTGTATTTCAGGACCGAAACGTTGCGAAGCGGCGCGGGCGCGAACCCGTCGCCCACAAGGCATGCCGGCCACGGGTGGCAGCACGTCGTCGAGGCACTGGACCGTGGCCTGCAGGCGGAAAAGCAGGCCCAACGCCAGCGCAACGAGGCGCTGCAATTGCTCTCGCACGATCTGCGCGCTCCCCAGTCCGCCATCCTCGCATTGCTCGGCACGAGCGATCCCCGGGACGGCAAGGCGGTTCAGCTCACCCATGAACGCATCGAGCGTCAGGTGCGAACGACCCTGAGCCTTGCGGACGACTTCGTGGTCCAGCTGCGTGCCGAGGAGAGCTTCTATGACTGGCAGGAGGTCGACCTCGCGCAGTTGCTGAGCGAGGTCTACGAACGCGCATGGCCCTTGGCGCAGAGCAAGTCGGTGAAGCTGGCCCTCGCGTTGCCGCGATGGCCATCGGACAAGGAAGACGCGGGATGCTGGATCGACGTGGAGCCACGGCTGCTGGGGCGTGCGCTCTTCAACCTGGTCGAGAACGCCATCAAGTACAGCGCGCCCGGCACGCAGACGAGCATCAGCCTGAGCTGGATTGCGGACGTCTCGGTCGAGATCACGGTGCGGGACCAGGGCCGAGGCATCGCGGCTTTGGATCTTCCGCGGCTGTTCGAGCGCTACGCCCGCTTCGGCGCAGAAGGTGAGACGCAAGGCCACGGGCTCGGACTCACGCTGGTCAAGACCGTGGTCGAGCGGCACCACGGCACGATCCAGTGTCACAGCGAGCCGGGTATCGGCACCGTGTTCACGGTGCTGCTGCCGCTCGGGCGCCGTGTCAGCGGCCCGGCAGCCCCATCTGCCGCGTGATCACTTCCTTCATGATCTCGTTCGTGCCGCCGTAGATGCGCTGCACCCGCGCGTCGGCATAGGCCCGCGTGATGGGGTACTCCCACATGTAGCCGTAGCCGCCGTGCAGTTGCACGCACTCGTCCATCACCTTGCACTGCAGGTCGCTCGTCCAGTACTTGGCCATGCTGGCGGTCGCGGTGTCGAGCTTTTCCACCATCAGCAGCTCGATGCACTTGTCGACGAA
>SEGN01000097.1 GCA_004211245.1 Variovorax sp. | reverse complement strand
CGGCCGGCGACACGTTCATCTCGCCACGCAGCGTGCGGCAGGCATCGACCAGTTGCTTCAGCTTCGCCACATGGGCTTCGGCGGCCTCGTCGATCTTGCCGGGCTGGCTCTCGGGATACACGGCGATCATGATGGATTCGCCGCTTCGGCCGGCGACCGGCGCCACCTTCTGCCACAACGCTTCCGTGATGAACGGGATGATCGGATGGGCCAGCCGCAGCAGCGCCTCGAGCGTGCGGATCAGCGTGCGGCGCGTGGCACGTTTCTGTGCGTCGCTGCCGTTCTGCATCTGCACCTTGGCGATCTCGAGGTACCAGTCGCAGAACTCGTCCCAGGCGAACTGGTAGATCGCGCTGGCCACGTTGTCGAGCCGGTATTCCTCGAAGCCCTTCGCCACCTCGGCCTCGACGCGCTGCAGTTGCGAGACGATCCAGCGGTCCGCCTGGCTGAAGCTCAGGTAGCCGTGCGCCGGGCCGCCGGGTTCGCATTCGGCCTTGGTGTGTTCGCGCAGACCGCAGTCCTGCCCTTCGCAGTTCATGAGCACGAAGCGCGTGGCGTTCCAGAGTTTGTTGCAGAAATTGCGGTAACCCTCGCAGCGTTTCGAGTCGAAATTGATGCTGCGCCCGAGCGAAGCCAGCGAGGCGAAGGTGAAGCGCAATGCGTCGGCGCCGAAGGCCGGAATGCCGTCCGGAAACTCCTTCTGCGTGATCTTGCGCACCTGCGGCGCGGTCTCGGGCTTGCGCAGGCCCTGGGTGCGCTTGTCGAGCAGGTCCGGCAGGGCGATGCCGTCGATCAGGTCGACCGGGTCGAGCACGTTGCCCTCCGACTTGCTCATCTTCTTGCCCTGCGCATCGCGCACCACGCCGTGGATGTAGACGTGATTGAAAGGCACGCGGCCGGTGAAGTGCTTGGTCATCATGATCATCCGGGCGACCCAGAAGAAGATGATGTCGAAGCCGGTCACCAGGACCGACGAGGGCAGGTAGAGGTTGTAGTCGTCGAGCGGGCCATCGGTCTGGTCCGGCCAGCCCATCGTCGAGAAGGGGAAGAGGGCGGCCGAGTACCAGGTGTCGAGCACATCCTCGTCGCGCCGCAGCGTCCTGCCGCCGGCCTTGGCCCGCGCCTCGGCCTCGTCGTGCGCGACGTAGACCTTGCCGTCCTCGTCGTACCAGGCCGGGATCTGGTGGCCCCACCAGAGCTGGCGCGAGATCGTCCAGTCCTGGATGTTCTCCATCCAGTGGTTGTAGGTGTTGACCCAGTTGTCGGGCACGAAGCGCACCTCGCCCGACTTCACCACGTCGATGGCCTTCTGCGCGATCGACGCGCCGTCGCGGCCCGGCTTTGTCATCGCCACGTACCACTGGTCGGTCAGCATCGGCTCGACGATCGCGCCCGAGCGCGCGCAGCGCGGCACCATGAGCTTGTGCTTCTTCACCTCGACCATGAGGCCGAGCGCTTCGAGGTCCGCGACGATCGCCTTGCGTGCCGCGAAGCGGTCCATGCCGCGGTATTTTTCGGGCGCGTTGTCGTTGATGGTCGCATCGAGCGTCAGCACGCCGATCATCTCGAGCTGGTGGCGCTGGCCGACCGCATAGTCGTTGTAGTCGTGCGCCGGCGTGACCTTCACCACGCCGGTGCCGAACGCCTTGTCGACGTAGTCGTCGGCAATGATCGGGATCAGCTTGCCGACCAGCGGCAGCTTCACGCGCTGGCCGATCAGGTGCCGGTAGCGTTCGTCCTCGGGGTGCACCATCACCGCGGTGTCGCCGAGCATGGTTTCGGGGCGCGTGGTGGCCACGGTCAGCGAGCCCGAGCCGTCCTCGAGCGGGTAGGCGATGTGCCAGAGCCAGCCGTCTTCCTCTTCGCTCTCGACCTCGAGGTCGCTCACCGAGGTCTTCAGCACCGGATCCCAGTTGCCCAGGCGCTTGCCGCGGTAGATCAGGCCTTCGTCGTAGAGCTGCACGAAGGTCTGCGTGACCACCTTCGACATGCCCTCGTCCATCGTGAAGTACTCGCGGCTCCAGTCCACCGTGTCGCCGAGGCGGCGCATCTGTTGCGTGATGGTGTTGCCGGACTTCTCCTTCCACTCCCACACCCGGGCCACGAAGTTCTTGCGTCCGATCTGGTGCCGGTCGAGCTTCTGCTCCTGCAGCTGGCGCTCCACCACGATCTGCGTAGCGATGCCGGCGTGGTCGGTGCCCGGCACCCACACGGTGTTGTCGCCCTTCATGCGGTGGTAGCGCACGAGGCCGTCCATGATCGTGTGGTTGAACGCGTGCCCCATGTGCAGCGTGCCGGTCACGTTGGGCGGCGGCAGCTGGATCGAGAAGGCCGGTGCGCCTTCCTTCGGCGCCTGCGTGCCGCGGAACCCCGCCTTCGCGTAGCCGCGCTTTTCCCATTCGGGCCCCCAGTGCGCCTCCAGGGCGGCGGGTTCGAAGGATTTGGACAGGCTCTCGAGGCCGGGTTGACGCAGGGTGTCGCTCATGGCGGGCAATGAAAACGGCACGCATCGGTGCCGTCGTGTGAAAGGAGGGGAGACAGTTCCCGGAGCGCGCGATTTTACCGGCCGACCCCGGCAATGCCCGCTGGCGATAATCCGGCGATGCTGTTCCTGCTCTCCCCCGCCAAATCGCTGGACTTCGACACGCCGGTCGGCGGCGTGCCGGCCACCCAGCCGGTGTTCGAGGGCCCGCGCGGCCCCGCGGCCCAACTGATCAAGCTGCTGCGCACGCAGTCCCCGCAGGACATCGGCCAACTGATGCACCTGTCCGACAAGCTGTCGGCCCTCAACGTCGCACGCTACGCGGCATGGACGCCCACCGGCACCGCGAAGAACGCAAAGCAGGCCGCGCTGGCCTTCGATGGCGACGTGTACGGCGGGCTCGATGCGAAGTCGCTCACCGCCGCGCAACTGGGCTGGGCGCAGGACCATGTCTGCATCCTCAGCGGGCTTTACGGCGTGCTGCGCCCGCTGGACCGGCTGCAGCCCTACCGGCTCGAAATGGGCACCGCGCTGGCCAATCCGCGCGGCAAGGATCTCTATGCCTTCTGGAAGCCGCGCATCGCCGACTACCTGAACACGCGGCTCGCTGCCGACCGTACGCCGGTGGTCATCAACCTGGCGTCGCAGGAATACTTCAGGTCGGTCGATCTCGCGGTGCTGAAGGCCCGTGTGGTGGAGTGCGTGTTCGAGGAATGGAAGGTCGACCGCTACAAGGTCATCAGCTTCTTCGCCAAGCGCGCCCGCGGCCTGATGGCGCGCTGGGCCGTGCTGCACAAGGCGGCCACGCCGAAGGCACTGCACAAGTTCGATCTCGAGGGCTATCGCTTCGATGCCGGCGCGTCGGCGCCGGAACGCCTGGTATTCCGGAGAAGGACGGCGTGAGCGGGCAGTTCGTCAGCCCCGAGCTGCGCGAATGGATGGCGGCGCAACTTGCGGCGGGCCATTCGGTGCCGGCGCTGCGGGCTTCCATGCGCGCCGCCGGCTGGCACGACGACGTGGCCGACGCTGCGCTGGCCGAGCTCGAATCGAACCCCGCCGCAGATGCGGCGACCACGGTGCCCCATGCGATGCCCGGCCCCGACCTGGAAAGCGCCCCGCTCGAAATCGAGGCGGCCGACCGGCGCGTTCAGGTGCTGCAGACGATGCGTCATCCGCGCGTGATCGTGTTCGGCAACCTGCTGGACGACGAAGAGTGCGACGGCCTCATTGCCGCGGCCCGCGTGCGGCTGGCGCGCTCGCTCACGGTCGAAACCCAGACCGGCGGCGAGATCCTCAACGTCGACCGGACCAGCGAGGGCATGTTCTTCGAACGCGGCGAGAACGCCATCGTGGCGCGGCTCGAGACGCGCATCGCGGCGCTGCTGCGCTGGCCGGTCGAGTTCGGCGAGGGGCTGCAGATCCTGCGCTACCGGCCCGGTGCGCAGTACCGGCCGCACTACGACTACTTCGACCCGAAGGAGCCCGGCACCCCGACCATCCTCCGGCGCGGTGGCCAGCGCGTCGGCACGCTCGTCATGTACCTGCAGGCGCCGGAGCAGGGCGGCGCGACCACCTTTCCCGACGTCGGGCTCGAAGTGGCACCGGTGCGCGGCACGGGCGTGTTCTTCAGCTACGACCGACCCGATCCCGGCACCCGCTCGCTGCATGGCGGCGCCCCGGTGCTGGCCGGCGAGAAATGGGTCGCCACCAAATGGCTGCGCGAACGCGAATTCATCTGAGGCATCCGACATGAAGATCAAAGCCAACGGCATCGACATCTACGTCGACGACAGTGGCGCCGATGGCAGCCAGAACCAGCGCCCGGCGGTGCTGCTCATCATGGGCCTGGGCATGCAGTTCATCGGCTGGCCGCCTGAGTTCGTGCAGCCGCTGCTGGACGCCGGCTACCGCGTGGTGCGCTACGACAACCGCGACATCGGACTGAGCGAAGGTTTCGAGCATGCGGGCAAGCGCAACCTGGTGTGGGAGAGCGTGCGCGCCCGCATCGGCCTGCGCGTGCGTTCGGCCTATACGCTGCAGGACATGGCCAACGACGCGATCGGGGTGCTCGATGCGCTCGGCATCGCACAGGCACACGTGATCGGCGCTTCGATGGGCGGCATGATCGCGCAGCGCGTGGCCGCCACCGCGCCTGGGCGCGTGCTGAGCCTCACGAGCATCATGAGTTCGAGCGGCGCGCGCGGCCTGCCCGGCCCGCGGCCGGAGGTGGCGAGCGGGCTGATTCGCCGGCCGCCCGGTCGCAACGAGGACGCGCTGGTGGACTTCAGCCTCGGCTTCATCAAGCTGATCGCGAGCCCGGCCTACCCGTACGAGCCGACCGCGCTGGCGCACCGCGTGCGCACCGGCATCCAGCGCGCCTACCGCCCCGACGGCGTGATGCGCCAGCTGCTGGCCATCGGCGCGGACAGCGAACGGCCGACGGTGCTGTCGAAGATCGGGAGCCCGACGCTGGTGCTGCACGGCGAGGCCGACAAGCTGGTGCCCATCGCCTGCGGGCGGGACACCGCGAAGCGGATTCCGGGTGCGCGTTTCGTGTCGATCCCCGGCATGGGTCACGACCTGCCGCCGCAGGTGTCGGCCCTGTTGACCGGCCATATCGTGCCTTTCCTGCAATCCGCCGATCGCCCCGCATGAACGTACCCCACACCCCGCAGGATTCGCAACTCGGCCGCCGCTCGGCCTATGTCGACCAGTACGACGCGAGCCTGCTGTTCCCGATCGCACGTGCCGCCCAGCGCGAGGCCATGGGCATCGCCCCCGACGCGCTGCCGTTCTTCGGCGCCGACCTGTGGACGGCGTTCGAGCTCAGCTGGCTCAACCCGCGCGGCAAGCCGCAGCTGGCCATTGCACACTTCACCATTCCCTGCGAAACCCCGAACATCGTCGAGAGCAAGTCGTTCAAGCTCTACCTCAACAGCTTCAACAGCACGGTGTTCGCGAGCGCCGACGAAGTGCGCGAGCGGCTGCGCGCCGACCTGTCGGAAGCCGCCTGGCGCGGCAGCGACCGCAGTGCCGGCATCGGCGTGCGGCTCGTTGCGCCCGACGCGTTCGACCAGGAGCCGGTGCACGAACTCGACGGCCTCAACCTCGACCGGCTCGAGATCGAATGCACCCACTACCAGCCCACGCCCGACCTGCTGAGCGCGGCGCAGGGCGAGCCGCCGGTCAACGAGACGCTGACCAGCCGGCTGCTCAAGAGCAACTGCCTCGTCACAGGCCAGCCCGACTGGGGCAGCGTGCAGATCCGCTACAGCGGGCCGCCGATCGACCAGGCAGGGCTGCTGGCCTACATCGTGAGCTTTCGCAACCACAACGAGTTCCACGAGCCGTGCGCGGAGCGCATCTTCAACGACATCTGGCTGCGCTGCCGACCCAACAAGCTGGCGGTGTACGCCCGCTACACGCGGCGCGGCGGGCTCGACATCAACCCGTTTCGCACCAGCTGGCCACAGGCGCTGCCACGCAACGTGCGCACGGCGCGACAGTAGGCGTGCTCCTACAGCCTGCCCGCTGCCTGCGCATCGATACTCAAAGCCTTCAAAAAAGCTCCGGAGGAGTGCTGTGAATGTGTTGATCGTTGACGACAACGAGGCGGCGGCCGACTTGTTGCAGGAACTGCTGTCGCTGCAAGACCATGCTGCGCATTGCTGCTATACCGCGCAGCAGGCGCTCGATGCCGCCGCCCGCGACCGCTACGACGCCGCACTGATCGACCTGACGCTGCCCGATTTCCCCGGCACCGAGGTGGCGCGGCGCATGCGCAGCGCCGCCGGCGAGCGCCCTCTGCTGCTGGTGGCGATCTCCGGCTATTCGGCGCAGGACGCCACCGGGGCGGATGCACGTCCGCTGTTCGACCACTACCTGCAGAAGCCGATCGACTTCGACGCACTGGACCGCATCCTGGCCGCCCCCGGCGCACAACAGGCCACCGCATGAAGGCGTCGCCCGGCGCGCGCAGCTGGATCGCCGCCGGGGTGCGGCATGAACTGCTGACCCGCGCGTTGCCGGCGCTGCGCCACGACATGGCCGCACCGATCTCGGTGATCCGGATGGGCCTGCTGATGCTCAAGCGCCAGGTGGCGGCACCCGGGATCGATCCGGCGGCGTGCAACCAGCGCGTCGACCTGATCGACAACCAGATCGGCGAACTCATCGTCGGCATCCGGTCGCTGCGCCATTGGGAGCTCGCGACGGCGGATGACGGCATCACCCGTTCGGCACTGGTGGCCGAGTGCGTGGCGTTGATGCGGGCTGCCTTCGGCATGCAGGGCATCGAACTCGAGATCGATGCCACGCTGGCGCCGGTGGAGGGCGAGACAGTGTGGCCGCAGGGCGCGGCACTGCGCTACCTGTTGCTCGGCGCGATGGGCCACCTGCACGACAGCGTCGACCAGATCGGCGCGATCGCGTTCGCGGCGGAAGGGCCGGATGGTTTGCGGCTCAGTGCGTTGCCGCGCGCGGTGGCGGCTTCGAAAGACCACGCCACCGATGTGCATCGCGCGCCGCGTGCGCTGGCGATCGACACGGTGGCGCTGCAGAGCCTGGCGGACGATCTCGGTTATGCGGTCACGCCCGAAGGCGACGTCTTGCGGCTCCTGCTCGGCGCGGCCTGAGCCGGCTTCCTGCCGCGCTGCTGGCGCCGCTGACGGTGCAGGAACGCGAGCAAGCGCGCTTCGGCCGCATGCAGCCGGCGCAGTCCCGGCGCCTTGCCCGCGATCTCCTTCCAGATGTCGTTCATCGCGCCGACGTCCGCGGCCAGCGTGCTGCCGAGCGTCAGCACTTCGGGGTGCACGTAGGCCTTCTTGCACACCGCAGGCGTGTTGCCGAGTTGAGCCGCCACCGCAGACAGAATTTCCTTGGCGCTGTAGCGGGTACCGTCGGCGGCATCGCGGCTGCAGGCCAGCCGCGTGAGTTCGAGCGCCTGCACCGTGCCGTGCCAGGTGCGGAAGTCCTTGGCGGTGAAATGCCCGTCGGGCACGGCCTCGCGAAGATAGTCGTTCACGTCGGTGGACGAAAGGCTGCGCGGCGTGCCGTCTTCCTCGTCTTCGTACTGGAACAGTTCCTGGCCCGGCAGCTGCTGGCAGCGCCGCACCACCTGCGCCACGCGCGGGTCTTCGACCTTGGCCTCGTGCATCACGCCGCTCTTGCCGCGGAAGCGCAGCGTGAGTGCGCTGCCGCGCAGGTCGGCATGCCGGTTGCGCAGGGTCGTGAGGCCGAACGAGCCGTTGCTCGCGGCGTATTCCTCATTGCCGACGCGCAGGAACGTGGTGTCGAGCAGGCGCACCAGCGCCGCGAGCACGCGCGTGCGTTGCAACGGCGCGCCGCGTTTGCCGAGCTGCAGATCCCGCGCGACGCGCGCGCGAATCTTCGGCAGGGCGCGTCCGAACGCTTCCAGCCGCTCGAACTTGGTTTGGTCCTTCTGCAGCCGCCAGTCGGCGTGATAGCGGTACTGCTTGCGACCGCGCGCGTCCAGGCCCGTTGCTTGCAGATGGCCGTTCGGCAAGGGGCAGATCCACACACCCTGGTAGGCCGGCGGGATCGCCAGCTGCCGTATTCGCGCGATCTCGTCCGGATCGCGAAGCCAGTTGCCCTTGTCGTCCCTGTAGCGGAAGCTGCTGCCACGCTTGACCCGGCTGAAGCCCGGCATGGCGTCGGGGGTGACATAGACGAGGCCATTGGCCAGCGGGGCAGGGTGTGGAGCGGCGGGCATTCCTCCGGTTGTGCCCCCACCCACTGAAGGCCGGTGTAGGAATTCGCAATCGCCCCGCGTCAGGGCGAAAGCGGTTGCAGATGTCGCACCACCGTGAAGTCGAACGGCGTCCAGCGGCCCATCGGCACGCCGGCATGTCGCAGGCCGCGTCCCGTCCAGGTGTTGCACGTCTCGAAAAGGTGGTAGCTGCCGACGGCTTCGTAGAACGCGTCGTCGTCGCCGTAGTGCGCAGCGCGGATCGGCACGGCCTGCGCGCCGGGCAGTGCGGCGTTCACGTAGCTGGCCAGCGCCGCGTACTGCGGCAGGGACAGCGGCAGGCGCCAGACGCTGCCGCGCAGGTCGGCCCGGCGCAGCCAGGTCACATGCAGCAGCGCCCGGTTGCCGCCGCGCAGCGCGCCGAACGCACGTGCGGCCGTGAGGTCGGCCCAGGTGGGGGTGTGCAGATAGAACTCGCGGTCGCCCCACCCGATGGCGATGTACTCGGCGTCGGCCGGCACCGCGCGCGCGTGCGCGGGCAGGAAGCGCTGCGACCAGTCGATGCCGGCGGCACGCACGGGGAACACATAGTCGGTGTGCACGCCGTTGCTCATCACATAGGCTTCGACGGCCGCGGGGCCGCGGGCGGTGGACGCTGCGGTTGGCCAGAGCATCAACGCGCTGGCCACGCCGACATAGAGCGCGAAACCGATCACCGGCAGCAGCAGCACCAGTGCAGCACGGCGCATCCAGCGCACCATCACGGGCTCAGAACAGCGACGGCGTCGCAGCCGCCGCCAGGTCGGCCGCGCTGCGCAGCGGCAATGTGGCGTCCGCGCTGTCGGCGCGCACCAGCGTGCCCACGCGCACGCCCAGCAGCCGCAGCGGTCGTTCCAGCGGCACGCGCTTGAGACACTGGCCGGCCACCTGGCGGATGGTCCTGGCGTCGGCCGTGAAGGCCGCGATGGTCTGGTCGCGCGTGGCGGTGCGGAAGTCGTCGTAGCGCAGCTTGAGGCCGATCGTCTTGCCCACATAGCCCTTGCGCTGCAGGTCTTCGCCCAGCTTCTCGCACAGGTGGGTGAAGATCGCGCCGAGTTCGGCCCGGTCGCGCACCGCATGCAGGTCACGGTCGAAGGTGGTCTCGCGGCTCATCGACACCGGCTCGCTTTCGGTGACCACGGGCCGGTCGTCGCGGCCCCAGGCGATCTCGTGCATCCAGGC
>SEGN01000480.1 GCA_004211245.1 Variovorax sp. | reverse complement strand
GCCTTCTGCGCGATCAGCTCGGTGGTCAGGTGCGGGCTGGTCAGCGTGCCGGTGGAGCCGTAGCTGAGCTTGCCGGGATTGGCCTTGGCGTAGGCCACGTAGTCGGCCCAGTTCTTGATCGGGCTGTCCGCCGGCACCACGATGCCGAAGGCGTAGCCGGTGACGTTGATGACGTAGCTGATGTCCTTGATCGGATCCCAGTTGATCTTGGTCGTGTAGCCGAGTCGGAACACGCCGAGCGGAATCTGGCCGATCGTGTAGCCATCGGGCGCTGTGGTCTGCAACGCCTGCGCAGGCAAGGTGCCGCCGGCACCGGGCTTGTTGTCGACGATCACGGGCTGGCCGAGGATCTTCGACGCGTTTTCGGCCAGCTGACGCATGGTGATGTCGGTCGGGCCGCCCGCGGGAAAGGCGATCACCAGCTTGATCGGCTTGGCCGGAAAGGCCTGGGCCGACGCGGCGAAGGGAAACGCGGCGGTGAGGGCCGCCAGCGCGGTGGCGCGCAGCAGCGAGGAACGTTGGATCATGGAGTCTCCTGGACGGGAAGCAATCGATAGGGCAACCGGGCATTGGGCCGGGTCAGGCGGCGGTCAGCAATCCGTGAAGTCCCGGGGCGGGTCGCCTGCGCGTCAGCTGACAACCGGTTCGCCGGGCGACGCTCGTTCAAAACGCCTGCTGGCCGAAGCCCTCGAGCAGGTTGACGGCGTTCACGCCGACCTCGGCCACGGCATAGCCGCCCTCGAACACGAACACGGTCGGCAGGCCGGCACGCGCCAGGTCGTCGCCCACGGCCAGGTAGTCGGCGCTCTGCAGGGTGAAGCCCGCAATCGGGTCGCCGGCGAAGGTGTCGAGGCCGAGCGACACCACCAGCGCATCGGCCCCGAACGCGGCGATGCCCTGCAACGCCGCGGCCAGCGCCGTGCGCCACGCCGCGAAGCCGGTGCCACGCGGCAGCGGCAGGTTGCGGTTGAAGCCGAGCCCGGCACCGGCGCCCTGCTCGTCCGCATAGCCCAGGTAGTAGGGGTACTCGGTGTGCGGGTCGCCGTGCAGGCTGGTGAAGTGCACGTCGGCACGCTCCCAGAAGATCGCCTGCGTGCCGTTGCCATGGTGGTAGTCGATGTCGAGCACCGCCACGCGCGCCATCCCTGCGTCGCGCAAAGTCTGGGCCGCGATCGCCGCGTTGTTCAGGAAGCAGTAGCCGCCGAAGAAATCGGCCCCCGCGTGGTGGCCCGGCGGACGCGTGAGCGCGAAGGCGGCGCGCTCGCCGGCCAGTACCGCCTCCGCCGCGCCGATGGCGCAGCCCGCGCCCGCGTGCGCGGCAGCCCAGGTGCCGGCGGTCAGCGGCGACCCGGCGTCGTACGAGAACAGGCCCATGCGGGCCGCGAAGCTCGCCGGCAGCACGTCGCTGCGGAAGGTCCGGATCGGCCAGTACGAGGGAAACGCATCGCGCTGCGCATTGGCCGGATCGAGCCCGATCCACTCGGCCCAGGCGACGCGCAAGAAATCGAGGTAGCGCGGGGCATGCACGCGCGCGATCACCGCATCGTCGAAAGTCGCGGGCGTTTCGATGGGCCCGAGCCCCCGCCGCGCCAGTTCCTGCAGCACGAAGTCGGCGCGCGCCGGCACCTCGAAGCACGGCACCAGTTCGCCGCGGAACATCTCGAGCTTGCCGTGGTGCAGGGCATGCCGGTCGTTGTAGAACGTGCGCACGACGTTCCCCCCTAGCGTGCCAGCACCGGCGCCAGCGCCACGCCCGTGTGCGTGCCCAAACGCACCACCTCCTCGGGCGGCGCCGCGGCGACGATGCGCCCGCCGGCATTGCCGCCCTCGGGGCCGAGGTCGATGATCCAGTCGGCCTCGGCGATGACGTCGAGATCGTGCTCGATCACCACCACGCTGTGACCGCCGTTCACCAGCCGGTGCAGCACGTGGATCAGCTTCTCGACGTCGGCCATGTGCAGCCCGACGGTCGGCTCGTCCAGCACATACAGCGTGTGCGGGGGCTTCTGCCCGCGGCGCGTGATGTCGTCGCGCACCTTGCTGAGCTC
>SEGN01000479.1 GCA_004211245.1 Variovorax sp. | reverse complement strand
GTGCTGTTCATGTCGGTGCTCTGGAAGGGCTGCACCACGCGCGGCGCGGTGATCGGCGGCTTCCTCGGGCTGGTGTCGTCGGTGGCGCTCACGGTGGTGTCGCCTTCGGTCTGGGAAGCGACTTTCGGCTATCCGGTGGGCTCGGCGCCGTTCCCGTACACCTCGCCGTGCCTGTTCTCGATGAGCATCGCGTTCGCGGGCATCTGGCTGTTCTCGGTGCTGGACCGCAGCGCCCGCGCGCGGGTCGACCGCGACGGTTTCCTCGCGCAGCAGGTGCGCTCGGAGACGGGCATCGGCGCTCACGGGGCGAGCGGGCACTGAGCGAGCGCGGCAAATGCCCACCTCGTCCGCCGCGCTCCGCGCGACCTGGCTTCCCCGTTCGGCCGCGCTGGTGCTCGCGACACTTGCCGTCCTGGACGGCGGTGCGGCCCAGGCGCAGTCGCGCGGCGAGTTGCTCTACGACACGAACTGCATTGCCTGCCACAACGAGAAGGTGCACTGGCGCGCCGCGAGGCTGGCGACCGACTGGAACAGCCTGGAGGCGCAGGTGCGACGATGGCAGCAGGCCGCCTCGCTCGGCTGGCGCGACGAGGACGTCGCCGAAGTCGCCCGCTACCTCAACGGGCGGTTCTACGGCTTCACGCCGACGAACACGACGGGCTTGCTGAAGTCTTCAGCGCCAGCACCATTCGCCGCAGGCCCGACGCGGGTGGCTCCGCCGGATCGGCCCTGAATCCCATCGCGGCCGAGAGCTTCAGCATGCGGGTGTTCTCGCGCAGCACGAGGCCCACCAGCCGCTCGGTGCCGCGCGCGCGTGCGTGCTCGATCAGCTGCGCGAAGAGCAGCGTGCCCAGGCCCTGGCCCTTGAGGTCGGAGCGCACGGCGATGGCGAACTCGGCCTCGACGTTGTCGGGGTCGCTCACCGTGCGCGCCACGCCCAGCGTCTCGGGGCAGCCCTGCGCGTCGGCGGCCTCGGCGATGAACGCCATCTCGCGGTCATAGTCGATCTGCGTCAGGCGCGCGAGTTCGCTGCGCGGCAGTTCGTTGCGGGCCGAGAAGAAGCGCATCCGGAGATCTTCCGCATCCAGCGATTCGACGAAATGCCGGTGCTGCGGCTCGTCCTCGGGGCGAATCGGCCGGATCACGATCTCGCGGCCTCTCCAGGTCTGCGCACGCACCCATTGCGCGGGGTAGGGCAGGATCGCGAAGCGTTCGGCTCCGCCCACCGGCGTGCGCGAGATCCGGACGCGTGCGTCGAGTGCCAGCGCGCCGTCCTCGTCGACCCACAGCGGATTGATGTCCAGCTCGGCCAGTTGCGGCAGGTCGGCCAGCATTCGCGACACCGCAACGAGCACGTCGTACAACGCGTCGAGCCGGGCCGGCGGGTGGTCGCGAAAGCCCGCCAGCAGGCGCGCGATGCGCGTGCGCGACACCAGCTCGCGTGCGAGCGCGCGGTTCAGCGGCGGCAGCGCGATCGCCGTGTCGCCGATCACTTCCACTGCGGTGCCGCCCTGGCCGCACAGGATCACGGGGCCGAACACGCGGTCGATGCTGGCGCCGACGATGAGCTCCTGCGCATGCGGCCGATGCACCGTGCGCTGCACGGTGAAGCCCTCGATGCGCGCCAATGGCCGGGCGCTTCGCACTGCCTCAAGCATCTCGCCAGCGGCACGACGCAACGCGGCTTCGTCGGCCAGGCCGAGCCGCACGCCGCCCGCGTCCGACTTGTGGGTGATGTCCCGCGAGAGGATCTTGAGCGCCACCGGGTAGCCCAGCCCGCGCGCGGCCTCGATCGCTGCCTCGGGCGTCGGCGCGACCGCCTGCGTGGGCACGGTCGCGATGCCATAGGCCTGCAGCAGCGTCTTGGCCTCCTGCTCGCCCAGCCAATCGCGCCCGTCGGCCAGGGCGGCGGCCAGCGTCGCACGAACCGCCCCGCTGTCGGGCGCGGCCTCGGGGCTGGCGCTCGGCGTCTCCATCAGGATGTCCTGGTTGCGCCGGTAGGTCTGCAGCATCGCGAAGGCGTGCACCGCCTCTTCGGGCGTGGCGTAGTC
>SEGN01000478.1 GCA_004211245.1 Variovorax sp. | reverse complement strand
GCGCCGGCCGATGCGTGGATGGTCTATGGCCTGCAGGACGTGGTGAACCAGCGCCGCATGATCGACGAGAGCCCCGCCGGGGAAGAGTTCAAGCAGGTGATGCGCGGCAAGCTCGACGCATTGCTGTCCTTGGCCGAGGCCAGCGATTGCCGGCGCGTTCGGCTGCTCGGCTACTTCGGCGAGCAGAGCACGCCTTGCGGGAACTGCGACAACTGTTTGAATCCTCCGCAGGTGTGGGATGGAACCGATGCCGCGCGCAAGCTGCTCAGCACCATCTACCGCGTGCAGCAGCAAAGCGGCATCAGCTTTGGCGCCGGCCACATCATGGACATCCTGCGCGGCAAGGCGACCGAGAAGGCCAAGCAGTTCGGGCATGAAAGCATCAGCACCTTCGGGCTCGGCGCCGAGTTCAGCGAGGTGCAGTTGCGCGGCGTGCTGCGGCAGCTGATCGCGACCGGTGCGCTGGCGGTGGACACCGAAGCGTTCAACACGCTCAAGCTGACCGAAGGATCGCGCGCAGTGCTCAGGGGCGAGGCGAGCGTGGCATTGCGTGAATCGGTGTCGTCGCCGGCCGCGGGTTCGCGCAACGGCAAGGCACGGCGCGAGAAGACCGCGCGCGGTGCGCCCTCGCCCGCTGCCGCCGCACTCGACGCCGCGGGCCAGGCGCGGTTCAACGCGCTCAAGGCCTGGCGCGCCGAGGTCGCGAAGGAGCACAACCTGCCGGCCTACGTGATCTTCCACGACGCCACGCTCGCGAGCATCGCCGAGCGCGCGCCCGCGACGCTGGAAGATTTGCAAGGGATCAGCGGGATCGGGACGAAGAAGCTGGAAGCGTACGGAGCGGACGTGCTGCGCGTGTGCAGCAGCTTCTAGCCGGCTACTGGACGAAGCCCATGCCGCGCGACTCGCGCACCTCGGGCTTGATGCGGTGCTCGGCCTCGAGCTGGTCGAGAAACTCCACCGCGCTGAACTCGGCCGCGAGGATGTCGGTCTGGCGCTTCACGGCAGCGAAATCGCCGGGGCACAGCTGGTCTAGTCGGGCGAGCCGAACACGCAGTTCGCTGGTCATCAGCGTCGCGTCACCGGCCAGCGCCTCGGTCACGAACATGCGCTCGCGCTGCATGGCCGTGAGTGGCATGAACTTGATCTTGAAGGTGAAGCGACGCAGCGCGGCCTGGTCGAGGCGGTCGAGCAGGTTGGTGGTGCAGACGAACACGCCGTTGTAGCGCTCCATGCCCTGCAGCATCTCGTTGACCTCGGTGACCTCGTAGGTGCGCTGTGCGCCGCGCCGGTCCTGCAGGAAGCTGTCGGCCTCGTCGAGCAGCAGCACCGCTTTTTCGGCTTCGGCTTCCTTGAACATCGCGGCCATGTTCTGCTCGGTCTCGCCGACGTACTTGCTCATGAGGTCGCTGGCCTGCTTGACGATCAACGGGCGTCCGATGGCACGGGCCAGGTGCTCGGCCAGCGCGGTCTTGCCGGTGCCGGGCGCGCCATAGAAACACAGCGTGCCGTGGCCGCGTGCCTTGATGGCCTCGACGATGCGCGGGATCTCGAAGCGCGTCTCGACGTTGAGCATGTCGAGGTCGTAAGTGGTGACGCTGCGGCGCTCGCCACGGCTGTTGTCGGTGGTGCCCAACGCGAGGTCGGCGTTCCTGAGCTGCCGCTCGATCAGCGATTCGACCGAGACATCGTCGGTTCGGGCCAGGTCGGCGAAGCGCGCGGCGGTACGGATCTGCGCCGGCGTCAGGCCCTTGCGCTCGGCCAGCCTGGCCGTGAAGGCTTCGGACACGGCCACGCCTTCGAGCGTCTTGCGCACGAGCTGCTCGCGCGCGCCGGGCGGCGGTGACTTGAGTTCGAGGTGGTATGCGAAGCGGCGCCGGAACGCGGGGTCGATCTGCTCGATGCGGTTGGTGACCCACAGCGTCGGCACGGCGTTCGACTCGAGGATCTGGTTGACCCAGGCCTTGCCGCTCACGCTGCCGCTGGTCGGGGCGGGCATCTGCTCGGCGCGCGACATGAACTGCGCGGCCTCGGTGCTGATCGGCGGGAACACGTC
>SEGN01000477.1 GCA_004211245.1 Variovorax sp. | reverse complement strand
TATCTGGTGCGCAGACGAAAGTCGATGCTCGACTGCTGGCACTCGATGTTGAGCGACACCGCACCCGCCAGCGTGGCCGCGAGCGGCTGCGCGCCGCCCATGCCGCCGAGGCCGGCCGTGAGGATCCACTTGCCCGCTAGGCTGTTGTTGTAGTGCTGGCGCCCAGCTTCGACGAATGTCTCGAAGGTGCCCTGCACGATGCCCTGGCTGCCGATGTAGATCCAGCTGCCGGCCGTCATCTGGCCGTACATGAAGAGGCCGGCACGGTCGAGCTCGTTGAAGTGTTCCCAGTTGGCCCACTTGGGCACGAGGTTGGAGTTGGCGATGAGCACGCGCGGCGCGTTCTCGTGCGTCTTGAACACGCCCACCGGCTTGCCCGACTGGATCAGGAGCGACTCGTCGTTCTCCAGCGTGCGCAGCGATTCGAGGATCTGGTCGTAGCAGGCCCAGTTGCGCGCGGCGCGGCCGATGCCGCCGTACACCACCAGGTCCTGCGGACGCTCCGCCACCTCGGCGTCGAGGTTGTTCTGCAGCATGCGGTAGGCGGCCTCCGTGAGCCAGCTCTTGCAGTTCAGTTCGCTGCCGCGCGGCGCACGGATCACGCGGGTCGGATCGTGACGCGGGTCGGCAGCCGCCGCGATGAATTTGTCGGGTGCGTTCATGGTCGGAGTTCCTTGGCGTGACTGGGGAGGATGTTCGTGAGAACGGCGGGCAGGTCGGCCTTCGAGGCCCACAGCCGCATGGCTTCGAGGTCGGGGGCGAGGTAGCGGTCGCGTTCGAGGTACGCGACCTGTGTGCGGATCTTCGCGAATTCGGCTTCGACGAGCGGCGAACTTTTCAGGCCACGCTTCAGTTCGATGCCCTGCGCGGCGCACATCGCCTCGATGCCGACGACCACGGCCGTGTTGTTCACCATGTCGCCGAGCCGGCGCGCTGCGAAGGTCGCCATCGACACGTGGTCTTCCTGGTTGGCCGAGGTCGGCAGGCTGTCCACGCTGGCCGGATGCGCAAGCGACTTGTTCTCCGACGCGAGCGCCGCGGCCGTGACCTGCGCGATCATGAAGCCGGAGTTGAGCCCGCCGTCGTGCACCAGGAACGGCGGCAGGCCCGACAGGCCCGTGTCGAGCAGCAAGGCGATGCGGCGCTCGGCAATGGCACCGATCTCGGAGATCGCGAGCGCGAGGATGTCGGCCGCGAACGCGACCGGTTCGGCATGGAAGTTGCCGCCGGAAATGACTTCGCCGGTGTCGGTGAAGACGAGCGGGTTGTCCGATGCGGCATTGGCTTCGATGACCAGCACGCGCGCCACATGCGTCATGTTGTCGAGGCAGGCGCCCATCACCTGCGGGATGCAGCGGATCGAATACGGGTCCTGCACGCGACCGCAGTCGGGGTGCGAAGGCACGATCCCGCTGCCTTCGAGCAGCGTGCGCACCGCACCGGCCACCGCCATCTGGCCCGGCTGCCCGCGTGCGGCGTGGATGCGCGCATCGAAGGGCTTGATCGACCCCTGGATGGCTTCGAGCGACAAGGCGCCCGACATGAGCGCGGACGCAAACACATTCTCGGTGCCGAACAGTCCGGCCAGCGCGAGCGCGGTCGACACCTGCGTGCCGTTGAGCAGCGCCAGGCCTTCCTTCGGGCCGAGCACGAAGGGCGCCAGGCCGATGCTTCGCATCGCTTCGGCGCCGCTCACCGTCCGGCCTTGCGCCGTGATCGCCGCCGGTGCCGACGCTGTGCGACAGCACCAGGTTGCGCTGCAGCTCGGCCAGATGGTCGTTGCCGATGCGCGTGCTCGCGAGCTTGCCGAAGCCGGTGTTGATGCCGTAGACCACCTCGTCGTTGTCGACGATGTGCTGCACGGCGGCGCGCGCGGCATTCATGCCGGCCGCGGTCGAAGGGTCGAGCGCCAGCGTGAGGCTGCCCGCATGGATGCGGCGCAGCAGCGCAAGGTCGACCTGGCCGGGGATGAGGGTGGCAGTTGTCATGGCAGTGGTTCGGCGTTCAATGCGTGGGTTTTCCGTCGGCGCGGAAGCGGCTGCCGAGCCGGTAGCGCGAGGCCGGGTGCAGGCAGCGCACCAGCGTCACCGGCACGGTGCGCGTCCAGGTGCGGCGCGTGAGCAGCAAACACGGCTCGGCGGCCGGCATCGAGAGGCGCAGCGCCTGCTCGCCGGTCGGCAGTACCGCGTCGACCAGGTGCTCGATCTGGTCGAAGGGCACGTGGCGCACGAGGTATTCGCTCGGCGGCATCGCGGCCAGATCCTGGTCCAGGAAATCGGGCACCACGCGGGGGTTGACGTAGCGGTCTTCCAGTTGCACCGGCACGCCGTCTTCGAGGTGCAGGCACACCGTGTGGAACACCGATTCGCCCGCGCGCAGGTCGAGCCAGGCCGCCACGTCGGTCGACGCCGCGATGCGCTCCGACGCCACCAGCTGGAAACCGTAGTCGTGGCCGCGTGCACGGATCTCGCTTGCGATGTT
>SEGN01000096.1 GCA_004211245.1 Variovorax sp. | reverse complement strand
TCGCGCAGGGCCGGCCACGGCGCCGGGCCCGCGGCGGCCTGGCTCAGCATCCGCACCACTCCCGCAACGCTGCGAAAGGCCGCCGGAACATCAGGTAGCCGAGCACCGTCCAGTCGCCCGACACGCGCGCGGTGCCGCGCAGGCCGATGCGCGCGGCGCGCGACTTTTTGTCGATGTGGCCGCGCAGCTGATAGCTCGCCACGCCGTTGGGCGCCTCGACCGCCTGGTAGCCCGCGTAGTCGAGTCGTGCCGAGACGGGGTCGAGCGGCGCGACGCGCAGGAACAGCGTGATGGGCGCATCCGGCACCAGGTTGACGGCTTCGCTGACCGGCGCCCAGGCCTGCACGCCCAGTGAGGCCGGGTCGGCCAGCAGGCCGACGCGTTCGCCGGTCTGCACCGGCCGACCGGCCCAGTCGTCCGGATCGGAATAGACGAACACGCCCTTGGCCGGCGCCCTGATCGAGAGCTGGGCCGCCTCGCGCTCCAGCGACACCACATCGACTTCGCGCTCGCGCAACTTGCCCTCGGCCAGGTTGAGCTCCGCCTTGGCGGTTTGAGACTCGATGGCGCGCTGCGAAGCCTGGTGAAGTTCGAGCCGCGCGCTGGCCAGCGCCGCCCGGGCCACCGCCAGGCGATTGAAGAGGGTCGTGTCGTCGAGTTCCGCGATCACCTGGTCCGCCTCGACCGGCGTGTTGGGCTGCACGGTGATGCGCCGGATGACGCCGTCGCGCGGCGATGCGATCACCTGGCTGCGCAGCGAAATGACCTCGGCCTGCACCAGCGCATATTCGCGGACGGGGGCCAGCAGCAGGAGCGGCAGCACAAGCAATGACCAGCGCAGCGCTCTGCGCGACCAGAGGCTCTGCCAGAGCGTGCCGATCGAGCGCCGGCGGCCGGTCAGCGCCCACCAGGCATGGCCGTAGGTCGCTGCGGCCTGCAGCAGCAGGTACTCGGGCGCTTCGGCGCCGAACTCGGTCGGCCACGGGTTCTCCCGCGCGAGAAACAGCACCGCCCGGGTCTGGCCATCGGGACCGGTCAGCGGCAGCACCCAGACATGGTCGGGCAGCCAGTCGGCCCAGGAGGCCGCCAGCGCGGCGGGCAGCATCGACGGCGTGAGCGACAGCACGCGCGCGGCCGCCGGCAGCGCATCGAACTGTGGGCGGAGGTGGTCGGCCAACTCGGCCAGCCAGAGCCCGTACGGCGAATCGGCCTCGACGTCGGCCAGCCCCGAATGGCCGACCAGCCGGGTGCGCCGCGCGCCGAAGTAGCCCACCAGCGCCGCCTGCCGATAGCCGGCGAGCGCGTGGGTTTCATTGCAGATGACAAAGGCCAGGTCCGCTGCGCGGCTGGCCGCGCGAACCTTCGCGGCGAGCGCATGGAAAGCCAGATCGGTCACGGCTCAGCGGCCAGCGGGCGTTCGAATCTGCCCGCTCATGCCGGGCAGCACCTGGGCGGCGCCGCCGGCGAGTTCGGTCTCGATTTCGACCGTCTGGCTCACCGCATCGACACGACCTGCGACACGGGTCACCTTCAGGTCGCAGGCACTCCCGGTCTCGTCCACCGTGCCCTGGAGGCGGTCACCCACCTTGAGCCAGGCGAGCCACTGCGAAGGCACGTTCATGCGCGCCTTGAGCGGGCCGTTGCCCACCAGTTCGACCACCGGCGCGCCGGGGTTCACGCCCTGGCCCACCTTCACGTGCACGCGCGCGACCTTGCCCGCAAAAGGCGCCACGAAAGCGCACTGGGCGAGTTGTGCATCGAAGATGCGGATCTGGCTCTGCGCCTTGTTGACGTTGGCCGCGGCGAGTTCGACCTCGACCTCCGCCGCCGACTGCAGGCCCTGCAGCTTCAGTTTGGCTTCGTACTGCACGCGCGCCGATTCGGCCTCGGCACGCGCCGCATCGCGGCGCGCCTGGAACTCGGCACAGTCGAAGGCGGCCAGCAGCTGGCCGGCACGCACCGTGTCGCCCAGGTTCGCCTGCACTCTGGCGAAGCGCCCGGCGGTCGACGCCGAAAGAATGCTCTCCTGCGAAGCCACCACGAGAAAGCGCACCGGCGCTGCGGCGCCGGCCGTGCCCTGCGCCGGCGCGCGGGGGGCAGCCGTCTGGGCGGCGGCCGGCTGGAGGCCGATGACCAGGGCGCAGACCGACGCGGCCAGCAGGCCGAATGTTCCGACCGGGCCCCTCACGGCTTCTGGGCGACCGCGGCGCTGTTGCTTGCGAACCGGCGCAGATCGGAAATGACCGACAGCGTGGCCGCCTCCGCGAAGGCGCCGAGCGCGCTTTCGCTCGGAGCATTCGGCAGGAAGCTCACGTAGCTCTGCGACAGCAACTGGCGCCCGCCGGGCTCGGCCACCGTCACGCGCCATTGCGCACGCGTGGTGGCGCGCGACTGCATGGGCTCGAAGGCCAGCGTCAGCAGCAGCGCGTCGCCGCCCTGCGCGGTCTGCAGTTCGTTGCGCGAGACGATGCGCTCCACGGCGCCGCGCACCGCAGCCTCGTTCACGCCGGCGGGCAGGTTCTGCACGCGCACCGTGATCGGGCGGCCGGGCGTCTGCACGGCCGCCGTGCGCACGAACACGATCTTTTCGCCTTCGAGCAGGCTCTTGTCGATGGCGCTGGCCAGGGTCGGGATGTCGGTACCGGTCACGCTGTCGGGCAGCAGGTCGATGCCCACCGAGTTCAGCACGCGGGCGTACGAGGCCTGGGTGGCGGCGTAGGCGGTGGAGAGCTGGAAGCGCGAAACGAGTGCGCGCGAATCGGTGCGCAAGGCTTCCAGTTCGCTCTCCAGGCGGTTGCTGGCCCCGGCGCGCGAGACGCTCGCCAGCCGCTGGTCGACACGGCTCGACTCGGCCGCCAGCTCCTGGTCGACCAGGGCGAGCTTGTAGCGCTCGGCCGACACGCGCACCTGCGTGATCACGGCCATCGACAGCGCCAGGCGCCGCGCCTCGTCGTTGCGCAGGCGTGCCTCGTTGGTGCGGTTGATTGCCGGAATGGCCGCCAGGCGGAACAGGTCCATCGAGACGCTCACGCCGACATCGGACCAGCTGTTGTTGTAGAGGAGCTCGTTGGAGTTGTAGCGCGGGCCGCCGTAGAGGTTCAGGCTCGGGAACAGGGCCGCGATCTGCTTCCTGGTTTCGTTCACGCCCACGCGCGCCTTGTAGTCTTCCTCGCGCAGCTCGGGCCGGCTTTCCAGCGCCGTGCGTTCGAGCTTGTCGATGTCCAGCGTGGCGGGCACCTGCGGGTCCATCGGGCTGTCGACCAGCGTGAACTGCGTGCCGGGCGGCAGGCTCATGAGCGCTGCGAGCTCGCGCTTGGCGAACTGCATTTCCTGGCGCTTGGCGTTGACCAGCGACATCGCGTCGAGCAATGCGCGCTGGTAGGCGAGGCCCTGCGTCGGCGGCAGCACGCCGGCACGCTCGGCCTCGCGCGACTTGCCCAGCGCATCCTCGATGCGGGTGGCGAGCTGGTCGGCGTCGGCCAGCAGGCGTTGCGCGCCGAGCGCGCGCCAGTAGGCATTGCGCACGTCCTGCACGATGTTCTGCAGGATCTTGCGGCGGCGTTCCTCGGCGATGTTGACCTCGTCGGCGGCCTGCTTGGCGCGGAAGTAGGCCAGCCCGAAATCGAGCGCGTTCCACGACAGCGTGGCGCGGCCGTAGTAGTGCGAGCGCTCTTCGGAAGTCGATGGGCGCAGGCTCACGACGCGGTCCTCGATGCCGATGCTGGTGCCGCCGGAATCGTTGTTGCGTTCGTTGTAGCCCGCGTCGGCCACCAGCTTGGGCAGCATGTCGGTCGCCGACACGTCGAGCAGCCCGCGTGCGAGCGCGCTTTCCATCAGCTTGAGGCGGTAGTCCAGGTTGTACTTCAGCGCACGCGCCAGCGCGTCGGAATAACCGATGGGCGCTGAGACCGGGACCTGATCCTTGTACATCTGCGCCTGGTCGCTCTGGACGCGCTGCGCGACTTCCTCCGGCGTGACCTGCACGGGATTGACGCTGCAACCTGCCAGCAGGACGGCGATGGCGGCGGCGGCCCATGTCGGGGCGCCGGGGAGTTTCGATTTCTTGACGTTGATTTTTTCGGTCATTGGGATGGCGGTTCTGAAGAGGTTCGATGGCAGGCCGGGCAACGGCCGTGTCATGACTGGGCCGCGGGCACCTTGATGCGCACCGCTTCCTGTTGCTGCACGCGCACGACATCGCGCACGGTTCCGCGTTCGCCGGCGCTCGCGGCCAGCCGGCTCGAGAAAGAGCGCGCGGCGTCCACCGGTGTCGCCGCCTGCCCGGCGTCCGCACGTGCGGCGGGAAGCCGGATGGCTTGCGCCTGCTGCGCACGTTCGGCGAGCGGTGCGGCCGGGATGGCCGCGCCGGGCACCACGATGCGCTCGCCTGCCGGTTGCTGGCGCTGCGCCGGCTCCGGCACGGGTGCGGCAAAGCCGGGGAACTCGCCGACCGGCGCGTTGCCGCCGGCCGGCGATCCGGCATCCAGCCCGCGCAGCGCCAGCGCCTGCCGCATCTCCTGCAGCAAGCGCAACGACGATGCGACGCCGTCGCGGCTGACGTGCTGGATGTTGCCCATGTCCTGCCCGATGCCGAACAGCCGGCTCTCGTCGAGCGAGCTGTAGGCACCCCCCGCCACGCGGGAGGAAATGGCGGCCATTGCATCCTGGCTCGTGCGCTGCGACTCGCGCACCGCGAACTCCACGAACAGCGCGGGCGTCATGCCCTGGGCGATGTGGCGCTGCCGGGGCGCGTAGTCGACCGGGAAGACCTGGTCACCGGTGAGCGGACGGAACTGCGAAGCGCCGCGAACCGTAACCACCAGCTGCGCCGTGCTGGTGCTGCCGTCGGCATCGGTGATGGTGTAGCTGAACACCTCGGTCAGGGTCTGGCCGTCGCCGAGCGAGGACACGCGCGGGTTGCTGTTGTCGACCGCGTACGTGTAGCGGCCGTCCGCGTTCAGCTGCAGCGTGCCGTAGGCACCTGCGAGCGGTGCGCCGCCGATGACGCCGGGGCGCCCTTCGAACGAGAAGCCGGTCACGGGCTCGGCCACGACATCGGCGCCGATGCGATCGCCGACGTCGCCGGTTCCGCGGCCGTTCGGCCCGAACAGGTTGCCGTTCACCGAGGTGGCGTCGGGTCGTGTCGTGCCGACCGAGGCTGCGTCATCGCGTGCGGTCGGGACGTCGTCGATCACCAGCACGCGCAGCGTGCCTGTCGTGCTGTCGCCATCGCGGTCCCGAACGGTGACCGCAATGTCGTCCGTCACCTCGCCGCCGCCATGCGGCTGGCGCTGGCCCAGCGTGTAGCTGTAGCTGACGGTGCCCGTCACCGGGTCGTAGCCGGTCAGCGTGATGGTGCCCTTGTCGGTGACGATGGCGACCGGCGTGGTGCCAAGGTTCGCCAGTTGCGCCGGCGTCACGGTGGTGCCACCCACATCGATGCTGCCGAGCCCGTCGGGCGTGCGGATCACGAAGCGGCCAAGGGTCGTCTCGCTCGGGTCCGTGCCATCGCCCAGACCGCGCTCGGACACCGTGGCCTGGCCGGTCGTGCCGGGACCGTTGCCGTCGCTCAGATCGAGCACGACGCCGTCGTTGGCGCCCCCGATGGTGATGGTGAGCGTGGCCGTCGAAGTGTCGCCGTCGGCATCGGTGATGGTGTAGCGCACCGTGTCGGTCAGCGTCTCGCCGGGCACCAGGCGCTGGACCGCGGCGTTCGTGTTGTCGAGCGTGTAGGTGTAGCTGCCGTCCGCGTTCACGACGATGCTGCCGTAGGCCGTGGTCAGCGGCACGCCGAGGCTGCCTGCCGAGCCGCCGAAGCTCACGCCGGTGACCGGCACGCCGTTGGCGCTGTCCGCACCGTCGGTGTCGTTGGCGTCGGTGACCTGCAAGGCGACCGGGTCGAAGCTCTCCGTCGCGCCGGGCTGGTTGATCGGGTTCTTGAGCGTGTAGGTGTAGCTCAGCTCCCCGGCCGTCGGCACGCCGCCCACCGAGGTGGTCGCGGTGAAGCCGGTGAGCACCAGCGTGCCCTCGCCCGTGTCGATCGTGACCGGCGTGGTGCCGAGCGCCTGCAGTTGCGCAACCGTCAGTGTGGTGCCGCCGACCGTGACCGAATCCAGCCCGTCCGCCGCGCCGATGGCAATCGTGCCGGTGCTGGTTTCGCGCGGATCGGTGCCGCCAGGGCCGTCGGTGAGGCCGCTTTCGTGCACCTCGGTTTCGCCGGCCGCGGCACCGTTGCCGTCCACCGGCGCGATCGACGGTCCGCTGGCAGCGTCGGTGCGGCCATTGATGGTGATCGTCAGCGTGGCGGACGACGTGCTGCCGTCGGCATCGACGATGGTGTAGTTCACCGCCTCGGTCAGCGTCTCGCCGTCCTTGAGCGCGTTGACCGTGGCGTTGTTGTTGTCGAGCGTGTAGGTGTAGCTGCCGTCCGCGTTGAGCACGATGCTGCCGTAGGCGGTGGTGAGCGGGAGGCCCACGGTGCCCGCGGTCGCGCCGAAGCCCACGGCCGACACCGGAACGCCGTTGCCATTGTCGGCACCCGTCGTGTCGTTGGCCTTCACGTTGCCGGTGACCCTGTTCGGCGTCGCGTCCTCGGTGATGCTGTTCGCGTCGTTGCTCGCCACCGGCGCGTCGTCGACGATCGACACGGTGAGCGTGCCGTTCGCCACGTCGCCGTCGCGGTCGGTCACGGTCAGCGCAAACGGGTCGGTGACCGCGCCGCCGGCGTGGTTCTGCGGCTGCGTGAGCGTGTAGCTGTAGCTCACCGCACCGGCCGTCGTGAGACCGCCCACCGTGCGGGTCGGCGTGAACCCGGTGATGCCGAGCACGCCGTCCGCAGTGGTGACGGTCAGCGGTGCGCCGGGCGTGGCCGCCTGCAGTTGCGCGAGCGTGAACGAGGTGCCGTTGACCGTGATCGAGCTCAACCCGTCGGCCGCGCTGATGGCGAAAGTGCTGCCCGCCGTCTCGGAGGTGTCGGCGCCGCTCGTCAGGCCGGCCTCGTTCACGGTGAGTTCGCCGGTCGTGGCGCCGTTCGCATCGGTCACCACCACGGCGGGCACGTCGTCGGCCGGGCTTCCGTCGCTGGCGCCCGTGATGGTGATGGTGAGCTGCGCCACGTCGGTGCCGCCTGCGCCATCGGAGATGGTGTAGGTGTAGACCTCGGTCAGCGTCTCGCCGGCGATCAGCGCCTGCACGCGCGGATCGGTGTTGTCGAGCGTGTAGGTGTAGCTGCCGTCCGCGTTGAGCACCACGCTGCCGTAGGTGCCGGTCAGCGCGGCGCCCACGGTGCCCGCGGTGCCGGTGCCGGCCTCGGGGCCGGTGCGCACGCCGGTCACCACGAGCGTGGTGTTGTCGGGGTCGGTGTCGCCTTGGCCCGGTACGCGGCCGGCGATGACATTGCTGCCGACCGAGACCGCGTCCTCGCCGATGCTGTGCGTGTCGTCGTTGGCCGTCGGCGCGTCGTTCGTGGCGGTGATCGTGATCGTGCCGGTCAGCACGTTGCTGTCGAGCGCGGGGCCGCCGGCGTTTCCGCCCGCCTGCACGTTGTTGCCGTCGTTGATGACGATGGTGTAGACGCGGTCGGGGTCGGCGCCGTAGTTGGTCGGGTTGTCGCTGCTGCTGCTGTAGCGGAGCGCATTCAGCACCGTCTGCACCTCGGCCACCGTGGTGTCGGCATCGAACTGCACGACCAGAGGGGTGCCGTTGCCGCCCGAGACGGTGACGCCCGCAGGCAGCGCGGCCGGAGCGATGGAAAGCAGGTCGCCGGGTTGATAGCCGTCGAGGCCGACGGTGATGCGGCCGGCGCCGAAGGTGCCGCTCGCCAGGCCCGGCGTGGTCGCAAGGTCGAGGTCGGCCACGGTCGAACCCGTGAGCAGCGCGACCGCCGGGATGCTGGTGCCGGTGCCTGTCTGGCCGTTCTCGATGGCGGTCGCGCCGGTCGTTCCGCCGAGCACCGGCGCATCGTTGCGCGGCGCCACGGTGGTCGACAGCGCATGCACCACGGACCACTGGCTGGTCTGGGCGCCGACGGTGGCACTGATGTCGCCCGTGCCCGCGACAACCGCCGCGTCGGAGACGCGCACGGTCAGGCTGCCCGGGCTGCCGTTGTAGTCCGCGGCCGGCACGAAGCGCAGCTGCGCGTCGGGCGCCAGCAGGAGCGCGCTGCTGTCGGAGGCACCGGTGGGCACGTTGGCCCAGTTCGCACCGCTGTCGGTCGAGTACTGCCAGACGCCCTGCGCCGAGGTCGCGGCATTGCCGACGATCGCGATGCCGCCGAAGCCGGTGGCTGCATTGCCGCCGCCGGTGACGGCGCGCCGGTCGTCGGTCGCGTCGCTGTAGCCGGCACCGCCGAAGAGGCTGGCCGCGGTGGCGGCCGGCGCAGGCTGGCCCTGCTGGTCTTCCACGCCGGTCGTGAGCACGGCATCGGTCGCGGTGGGCCGGTCGTTCACATTGGCGACGCTGGTCGACAGCACCACCGTGCCGGCGCTGTAGACGGTCGTGCCGCCGTTTCCCGTGCCGGAGACATTCACGTTCGAGCCGGAGACCGGATCGGCGGTGGCGCTGTCGTTGTTGGCATCGGCTTCGACCAGGCGCACGGTCAGTGCATTGGGCGTGCCGTGGAAGTTGGCCGCGGGCACGAAGCGCAGCTGGGCGTTCGATGCGAGCACCAGCGCGTTCGTGTCGCTGCGCGCGCCGACCGCGGTCCAGGTCGATCCGTCGAGCGAGTACTGCCATTCGCCCTGTGCCGCATTGAGCGAAAGACCCGTGATCGCCACGCCGAAGAAGCTGTCGGAGGCGCTGCCGCCCGTGCCGCCCGTGCCGCTGTTGTCGATGGCATCGGCCGCATCGGCGAAATGGCCACCGAACAGCGCGCCCACCGTGGCGCCGGCCGCCGAGGCGCCCACGTCTTCGTTCACGGCCGCTAGCGTCTCGTTGTTGCCGTTGACCACGCCCGGCGCATCGTTGAGCGGGTTCACGGTGAAGCTGAAGCTGCGCGTGGTGACGAGGTCGGCCGCGCTGCCGTCTTGGTACGCAAAGGTGCCGGTGGTGCCGTTGTCGCCAGGCGCCAGCGTGGCGGGACGCCCGCCCGTGTTGCCTTCGTCGTCGACGACGACGGTCACGGTGAAGGCGCCGTTCCAGTCCGCGCGCGTCGCAGCGCCGGGTGCGTCCGGCAGTTGCACCGCGATGGTGTTGATGCGGCTGTTGATCTGAGCCAGCGTGCCGGTGAGGGTGACCGACAGGCCGTCGCCCGCGATCACCGCGCTGCCGCCGGTGCCCGCACCGATGCCGGTGATGGTGAAGCCGGCAGGCACCGAGACCGTGGTGGTCAGGATGCTGGTGGCCAGCGCGTCCTGGTCGGTCACGGTGATGCCCGTGATCGTGACGCTGCCGCCGCCTTCGCTCGTGCTCAGGTTGCCGGCCGCGATGTGCGCCGGGTCGTTGATGGACGACGGGAACAGCGTGCGATAGGTCGAAGCCACATTGCCCGCGAGTCCGCCAGGAACGGCCGCGTACGGGTCGATCGCGGTCGCGGGCGGCGCCGCGGTGCCGTTGCCCGCGTTGTCGTTCAGGCCGCCATTGGCCCCGCCGGTGAGCGCGCCGCTGCCGTCTCGCAGGCGGTCGTCCGCGATGACCTCGACGCGGTAGCTCTGGTCGCCGTTGGCCAGGTCGCCGCTGAGTGCCACCTCCAGCCCGTCGAGCCAGGCCTGCACCTGGGCGCGCGTGCCGCGGATGACGAGCGCGCTGCCGGTGCCGTCGAACGTGGCGTCGACCGCCGCGCCGGAGCTGCCCGATGTGCTCGAGCCGATGGTGATGCTGTTGGCGCCGGTGTAGGCGCTGGCAGGCAAGGCGGCGCCGGCCGCGCTCGTGATGCGCACGGTGACCTGCAGGAAGTCGGCCTCGCCGTCGGTCACGTCGGAGCCCGCGCCGTTGCCGGCGACGTCGCCGTCGACGTCGATGTCGCCCAGTACGAAACCGGGCACCGGCGTCGGCGTCGTGCCGCCGACCAGAACCACCGGCGTGCCCGTCGTGAAGCCACCGCCGAGGGTGACGGTCGGTGCGTCGTTGACCGGTGTGATCGTCAAGGCCATCGTCACGTCCGCGGGGTTGGCCGCGACGCTGCCGGCGCCGACGTCGCCGCCGATGCGCGAACCCGTGTCCTGGAATGAAACGGTCAGCGTCACGTCGCCGTCGGCGCCGCCGTTGGTGTCGTGGTTGAGGTTGGCCGCGCTGCGGTAGGTCAGGCCGGTCGTGGCGCCGCTGTTGAGCAGGGCCTCGATGTCGCTGGCCCGGCCGGTGAGCGTCAGCGCGCCGGTGTTGTCGCCGGTGATCGTGACCGCCTGGCCGCCGCCGGGCGTGAACGTGCCCTGCGCGCCGGCGCCGCCGATGCCCAGGGTGCCGCTGGGCACCGAGAGCGTCACCGTGACCGGCGTGTCGAATGCGGCGGACTCGGCGTCCGAAACGACGAAGGCGCCGCCGATGTAGCTCGGCTGGTCTTCGACCACGGCGGCCGAAGGCGGAGCGGTCAGCGTCGCGGGGTCGTTCACGCTCGACGCGAAGATGCGCACCGATGCGGCTGCGATGTTGCCGGTGATGGCACCTGCGGTCGGCACCGCGGCGCTGTACCAGTCGTACTCGGTGTTCGGAATCGCGACGTTGGCGGTGCCGGGCGACACGGGCTCGTTGACGGGGCCGCCGTTGGCGCCCGGCTGCAGCACGCCGGTCGCTTGGTCACGCAGCCGGTCGTCGGCAATGACCTGCACCTGGTAGATCGCATCGCGGTCGTTGCCGAACGTCACGGTCAGCCCGGCCAGCGCGGCGTTGACTTCGGCGCGCGTGCCGCGCAGTGTCAGGTAGTCGCCCGCGCCGTCGTTGTCGCTGTCGACCGTCACGCTGCCCAGCGAATTCGAGCCGATCGTCACGCCCGCGTAGGCGCCCGCATCGAAGGCGTTGCCGCCGGCATCGAGCAGGCGCACCGTGACCTGTACGAAATCGGTCTCTCCGGGCTGGGGCGTGTCCACGTCGGTGTCGACCACGCTGAAGCCCGGCACCGGGTTGTTCGTGCCGATCGCGCTGTCGACCGGAATCGGTCCGGCCGGCCCGGCCACCACCGGCGCATCGTTGGCCGGCGTGACGTAGATCCAGAACTGGTTGTTGCGCTGTTCCTTGTCGCCATCGCCGAGGCTGAAGGTGAAGGTGTCGGTCGGCGCGGCCGGATAGGCGGCGCCGTTCGATTCGGCGCCACCGTGCAGGTAGTAGATGCGTCCCGCACGCACATCGGCTTCGCTGAAGGCGGAGCCGACGCCCAGCCGCAGGAAGGTGATGCCGTCGGTCGAGTAGGCGATGCTGCCCTGCGCCGTGGCGGTGGTGATCGTGTACTGAACCTGCGTGGTGGTGCTGTCCGGATCGTAGGCCGAGAGCATGGCCGTGGTGATCTGTGCGTAGCCGCCTTCGGCGACGGTGAGCGGCTCGTTGTTCGACGAAGCCTCGGGGTCCGCCTGCGTCGGATCGGTGGCGATCTGCGGCGCATCGTTGAGGTTCGTGATCTGGATGCCGACCGTCGCAGGGTTGGAGGTGGCCCCCCAGCGGTCCACCGCGATCACGTCGAAGCTGGTGTTGCGCACTTCCGAGCCGTCGCTCACGAAGCGCAGGCCGGTGGTGCCGGCCGCGCCGGTGATGAGGGAAGCGTCGATGAGCTGGCCGGCGACGAGGTCGGTCCAGACGCCGCCGTTCAAGAACTGCAGCGTGCCGCCCGACGGAAGCGACGTCACCTGGAACTGCAGCGCGCCCACGCCGCTCGCCGCGTTGTTGAAGGCGTAGTTGTTGCCGCCGCCGGGCAGCGTCGCCGAGCCTTCCAGGTAGCCTTCGCTGACCGCGTCGTCCGGATCGCCGATCTGCAGCTGGCCGGTCGTGATGTAGGCGGTGCCGCCTTCGGGAATGACGGCGTTGGAAGAGCCGGCCGTGACCGGCGCATCGTTCACCGGCGTGGCGTAGAAGCTGAAGCTCGTCACCCAGGCGTCGGGCGCGAGCCCGCCGCTGCCGTCGTCCACCAGCACGCCGGCCGAGGCCGACAGCTGCACGTTCGACTCGAAATCCTCGCTCGCGCCGTCGTGCACGAACCGGACGCTGCCCGCATTGAGATCCGCCTGCGTGAACGTGTCGAAGACGTTCAGGTCGACCCACGCGCTGCCGTTGTAGCGCTGCAGCGTGCCGTTCGATCCGCCGCCGGGCACGCCGCCGAAGCCGAGCACGGTGTAGACCACCTGTTCGGGCGGCACGCCGTCGGCGGTGTAGCTCAGCCCCGGGCTGCTGCTGAAGTCGGCGCCGGTGCCGGCCAGGACGATGGTGCCGCCTTCCAGCAAAGTGCCGCGCGATGCGCCGCTGGCATTGGTGCCCGCATAGCTGGAATCGGCGTGCGCGGTCTGGTTGGCCAGGGTCGGGAAGCCGCCCTGGTTGCCGCTGGGCGTTTCGGCCAGGTTGATCGTGAACGTGAATGCGCGCAGGCTGTCGTCGTTGTAGTTGCCGGGGGTCGCGTTGTCGTTGTAGGCGCCACCCTCGCGTTGCACGGGCGTGCCGTCCGCATTCCAGCGCACGCTGGTGGTGTTGTCGCGGACCTGGAACTGGAAGCTGTCGGTCTCGTTCGACCCCGCGCCGGCCAGCTGCACGTACTGCACGCGGCCGGCCTTGACGTCGGCCACGGTGAACGTGCCTCCGTTCGGCAGGATCTGCCCGTTCAGCAGCAGACGACCCTGGTCGAGCAGGGTCTGCGACACCACCGCAATGGTCAGGCGGTCGTCGCTCGAGTCCACATCCATCGCATTCAGCATCTGCGCGGTCAGGGTGACCGTGTAGGCGCTGCCGGCGCCGCCCGGAACCGTGGCCTCCAGAAGGCTCGCGGGGTCCAGTGCCGGATCGTCGTCGGTCGACCGGATGTTCAGCGCGATGGTCGCGCTGGCGGTCTGCGGCGTGCCCGTCCCGCCGCCGCCGTCGCTGACCTCGACACCGAAACCATCGGCGAACGGGTAGCCGTTCGGCAGGCCGACATCGCGGTTGCCGTCGTTGCCGTAGGTGAGCCCGCCGCGGTCGGCATAGGCGAAGACAAAGCCAGCATCGATGTCCGCCTGCGTCACGGCCCGGTTGGCCATCGTCTGAGAGACACCGCCGATGGTCACCGCGCCGGCATAGAACAGCGTGCCGTCGGCGGGCAGGCTCGTCAGCCGGACGGAAAGCGCCGCGTCGGCGTCGTCGCCGCCGCCGTTCGCCACGATGAAGTTGCCGACCACCGAAGCCGGATTGCCGCCGCCGTCGACCGCATTGGCCGGCTGGCCTTCGAAAATGTTGCCGGAGCCGCTCACGCTCGGCGCCTGGTTGAACGGCGTCACGTTCAGCGTGATGCTGGCGGTGTCGGACCGGTTCGTCGGCGTCGCACCGTCGTTGACCTGCACGGCGAATCCATCCGGCACGTTCTGGTCGGCACCGGCGGACGTGTGGACATACGCCACCCGCCCGTCGATCACGTCCTGCTGGGTGAAAACGCCGCCGACGCCCAGGCGTGTGCCGCCGACCGTGAGGTAGCCGTGGACGGGCGCGGCCGTGAGCGCGTACACGATCTGGCTCGGCACCTGCGTGCCGAGCGTCACCTCGGCGTCGATTGCGTTCAGCGTTGCGACCGAGATCGTGGTGCTGCCGATTTCAGCGACGGCCTGCGCCGTGGCGGCGACGGCCACCGGATCGTTCGACGGCGTCACCGTCACGTCGAGGGCGCGGTTCGCCGTGAGTGCCGGCGCCTCGGAATCGGTGACGTTCACCAGAATTCGGGTGCTGGCCGCCGTGTTGCCGAGTTCGACGTTCGCCGAAGTGAAGACCAGCTGGTTCACCCAGAGGTTCGCGTTCGCCACGCTGCCCGAAAAACTGTACCCGCCGGCGATCGCGGTGACGCCCGTGGTGCTGGCCGAGGACAGCGTGCCGACCGACGGGTTTTCCACGACCACGGTGACGGTCACGTTGCCGGATCCGTCGTCGGTGAGGGTCCAGCCGCTCAGGGTGGCGCGGTCTGCACCCGGCGCGTTGAGGTCGCTCGGCTCCGCCACAACGAGCCGGGAGGCGGTGGTCGCAACGGTGGGAGCGGCCATCACGCCATCGAAATCGGCGGCAGCGAAGCTGCGCGCCTCGATGGCGCCCGTGGCGGACTCCAGCGCCCAGTTTGCGCCGCGCGCGGCCGCGCCGGTGGCGTCGCTGGACGACGCGACATCCGCGCCGGTCAGGTTGGCGAGGGCCAGGGAAAACCGTGCCCCGTCGGCCGCCACGTCGCAGCCGTAGAGCAGGATGTCGGCATCTGCGCTGAGGCTCGCACCGATGGCGCGCCACGCCTGCGCCGAATCACTGAGCGAAGCCGTGTCGACCTGCTCGCTGCCGAGCGTGATTTCGCCGGTGCTGCCGTGGCTCAGGATGTGCAGCGCGGTAATGCCGCTCTGGCCGCTCAACGCGTCGGACAACTGCTGGACCCCCGACGAGCCGGGTTCCAGCAGGATCAATCGCGCATCCGAAGGCACCGCAGCAGCGAGTTGCTGCCATTGGGCGATGCTCTGATCGACCACATACACCTCGTGGGGCGCCGAGGCTGCCGGTTGTGCCGGCTCGACGGTTGCGCGTTCGGCCACCGCCTGCTGCGGTACCGGCTGCGCCGCAGCGGGTGCTTCGGCCGCGGGCGCGTGGTGCGCGTCGGCGGGGGCTGCGTCGGCATGGGCTGCGGCTTCGACGAAAGCAGCGCCGTCGAACAGTTGACGGCTCTCGAGTGCAAATCGATGGGCGCGAGGACGCAGAAATGGGTACTTTTGCATTAAAGAGTGTTCAGCTGACCGTGGCCGCGAGGTGGCAGCAGGCGGCAACAATTGTTATCGACAAGAATCATTCTTAATAGAAGTTGGCAGTTACTCAAGCCCTCAAAATATGTAGCGTGTTCGTTGATTTGCTGGTAAGTTGTTGTCAACAAACGGCAAAAGCGAGCTATTGCGTTTTGCGGGCGAAGCGAGGCCTCGGTAAAACCGGCGAATTTGTGAATTAGTTCCCCGGAGCGGAGTCGCCCGGGCGGGTCCGTGGGCCCGCTTTTCGCGGGTTGGCGGGCCTAGGCCGTGGCGGCGGCCGGGCTGGCCCCGCCTGCCGCCCGCAGGCGCCGAATCTGGTCAGCAACGCTCGCGGGCACGGGGATCGCGATGTCCAGCAGCATCTGCGCCATGCCCTTGCCCAGCGGGTCCATGCGCATGGACGAGGGGCCGCCGCCGTCCAGGGCGTCGTGCACCAGCAGGTTCATCGAAGCCGTGCCGGGCAGGTAGAAGCGCGTGACCTTGCCGGCCGGCAGGTGCGCGAACCAGGCTTCCACCACC
>SEGN01000476.1 GCA_004211245.1 Variovorax sp. | reverse complement strand
TACGACAAGCTGCCGGTCAATGCGCGGCTCTATCTGCAGCGCATCGAGCAGGTCACCGGCGTGCCGATCCACATGGTGTCGACCAGCCCGGACCGTGATCACACGATCATGATGCGCCACCCGTACCTCGCCGACTGAACAGGAGCCCAGCACATGTTGACCGAAGACGGCAAACACCTCTACGTAAGCTACGACGAGTACCACAACCTGATCGAGAAGCTCGCGATCAAGGTGCACCAGTCGGGCTGGGCCTTCGACACCATCCTCTGCCTGGCACGGGGCGGCATGCGGCCGGGCGACATGCTCTCGCGCATTTTCGACAAGCCGCTGGCCATCATGTCGACCAGCTCCTACCGCGCCGACGCCGGCACCGTGCAGGGCCACCTCGACATCGCACGCTTCATCACCACGCCCAAAGGCGAGATCGCCGGCAAGGTGCTGCTGGTGGACGACCTGGCCGATTCCGGCCACACGCTGCATGCCGTGGTCGACATGCTGCGCACGCAGTACACGCCCATCACCGAACTGCGCAGCGCAGTGATCTGGACCAAGGCCCTGTCGACCTTCACGCCCGACTATTCGGTCGAGTTCCTGCCGACCAATCCCTGGATCCACCAGCCCTTCGAGGGCTACGACAGCCTCGGCGCGGAAAAGCTCATCGAGAAGTGGTCGGTGTGAGGCCCTCGGGCCGGTCGTCGATGCTCTAGCATGGCGGCATGTCCGAGCCCATCACCGACCTCATCCACCACCCCTATCAGCCGCCCGGGAAGTTCGCCGCACCGCTGCCCGGCATCTTCAAGGCTTCCACGGTCTTCTTCGCGGACGTCGCTGCCATGCGCGCGCGCGACTGGAAGACCAAGGCCGGCTACACCTACGGCCTGCATGGCACGCCGACCACCTTCACGCTCGAAGAGCGCCTGGCCACGCTCGAAGGCGGCACCCATTGCCTGCTGGTGCCGAGTGGCCTGGCGGCGATCGCGCTGGTGTCGTTCGCCTTTCTGAAGGCGGGCGACGAGGTGCTGCTGCCCGACAACGCCTACGGCCCCAACAAGGCGCTGGCAGCGGGCGAGTTGGCCAACTTCGGCATCGCATACCGCACCTACGACGCGATGAATCCCGGCGATCTTGCGGCGAAGCTGTCGCAGCGCACGAAGCTGGTCTGGCTGGAGGCGGCGGGCTCGGTGACGATGGAGTTTCCCGATCTGCCCGCGCTGGTCGGCATCTGCCGCGCGCGCGGCGTGATCACGGCGCTCGACAACACCTGGGGTGCGGGCCTTGCCTTTGCGCCTTTCGACTTCCATGGCAGCGGGCAGGGCGTCGATGTCTCCGTCCACGCCCTGACCAAATACCCGAGCGGCGGCGGCGACGTGCTGATGGGCAGCGTCGTCACGCGCGACGACGGCCGCCTGCACCAGGCGCTCAAGCTCACGCACATGCGCATGGGCTACGGGGTGGGGGTCGGCGACGTCGAGACCCTGCTGCGCTCGCTGCCCAGCATTGCGCTTCGCTACGCGGCGCACGACCGCGCTGCGCGTGAGTTGGCGCGCTGGCTGGGCACGCGCGACGAGATCGTGCAAGTGCTGCATCCGGCCATGGCCGGTTCGCCCGGTCATGCCAACTGGCGCGCCTTGTGCGGCGCCACCGATCTGGCGGCAGGGCTGTTCTCGGTGGTGTTCGACGAGCGCTTCAGCAACGAGCAGGTCGACCGCTTCTGCGACGGGCTGCGTCTCTTCCGGCTCGGCTACTCCTGGGGCGCCCCGCTTCCGGGGCGCGCATCAGGAGCAACATGGCCGCACCCAACTACGGATACGAAAAGCGTCAGAAAGAACTGGCCAAGAAGAAGAAGAAGGAAGAAAAGTTGCGCGACAAGGCCAGTCGCAAGCTCAGCCCCAGCAGCGAGGGATTGATGCCCGGCGACCCGGAAACCGATGTCGCGTCGCTCGAGCACGATGCGCCGACGATCCCGGCGCTGCCGACCAAGAACGGCTGAAGACGCCGACCCGCTTCAATCCCGAAAAGCCGCCGCCTGCTCGATGCAGGGGCGGTTTTTTCATTGGGCGATCAGTTTCCTGAGTTCGGGCCAGATGTTGTCGAGGATGCGCGGATGCGCGGCCGCCACCGGGTGAATGCGATCGGGCTGGAACATGCTCGCTGCGTCGGGTCCATCGGCCACGCCCTTGAGCATGAAGGGCACCGCAGGCACCTTGCTCGTGGTGCTGACGCTTGCAAAGATCTTGGAGAAGCTGTTGAGGTAGGCCATCCCGTAGTTCGGCGGCACCTGAATGCCGAGAATCAGGACTTTGGCACCCGACACCTTCGCGGCATCGACCATCGCGGCCAGGTTGGCCTGGGTCTGCGCCACCGGCAGGCCGCGCAAGGCGTCGTTGCCCCCCAGTTCGATCACGACCGTGTCGGGCTTGTGCTGCGTCAGCAGCGCGTTCAGGCGCGACCTGCCGCCGGCCGTGGTTTCGCCGCTGATGCTGGCATTGACGATGCGCGCCGGGATCTTCTCCTTGGCGAGCCGCTTCTCGAGCAACGCGACCCAGCCCTCGCCACGCTTCAGGCCGTATTCCGCACTGAGCGAGTCGCCGAGGATGAGCACCGTCGGTCCCGTCGTCGCGGACTGCGCGAAAGCCCCCGAAAGTGGAAGACCCGAGGCGATGGCCAGCACGGCGGCCGAGATAAAGTGTCTGCGAATCAAAACGAGAGCCCTTTCAATGTCCCAACCCCGAGCCGAGCAGATCGTTGCCGTCGATCATGTTTTCAAGTCCGTCACCGATTCGGCCGGC
>SEGN01000475.1 GCA_004211245.1 Variovorax sp. | reverse complement strand
TACGTCACCAACCGCAGCAGCAACACCGTCTCGGTGATCGACACCGCCACCAACACCGTCGTCGCCACCGTCAGAACCGGCACCACGCCCAGCGCCGTCGCGGTCAACCCTGCCGGCACTCGCGCGTACGTCACCAACCGCGCCAACAACACCGTCTCGGTGATCGACACCGCCACCAACACCGTCGTCGCCACCGTCGCCGTCGGTTCCCAGCCGACCGCCGTGCGCGTCACCCCCGACGGAAGCGCGGCCTATGTCGTCTCCAATCCGGACAGGCTGACCGTCATCGACACGCGCACCAACACCGTCGTGTCCACCCTCTCCATCGACTCGCCCGCCGAGTCCGGCGACCACTCCATCGTGCTGAGTGCCGACGGTTCTCGGATGCTCGTCACCGACGCGGTCGACGGGCGGGTGCGGGCCTTGACGCTCACCCACGTGAATTCCGCGCCCACAGCGAGCTGGACGGCCGGCGGACCTCGGGCGTCCGACGGCGCGGTCGTCGTCACCCTCGTCGACCCCAAGGACCCGGATGGCGACCCGGTGACCTTCACGAACGCTGCGCCCGGGTCCGGATCGGTCACCTCGGACGGCTCGACCTTCACGTACACCCCGACCGTCGCCGCCCGCGACCTTGCCCTGCACACGCCGGGAGAGGACGCCGACCACTTCACCATCGCCCTCGCAGACGGCCAAGCGGTGACGAACATCGTTGTCACCGTTTCCGTCTCACCGACGCAGGTCCCGGATGTACTCGAGGTCGACTCGACATCGATCCCGGCGGGAGGCAGCCCGACCGGCGCGGTTCTCGTCGGCGACCGGCTGTACGTCGTGGGTGAGGACGGCTTCGTGCAGGTCGTCGACCGCGCCACCAACACGGTCGTCGGGGCGCCGATCGCGGTCGACTGGGCGTCGTCGAACATCGCGGCCGCCCCGGCGATCGACCGTGTGTACGTCAACAGCCCCTATACCGGCGCCATCTCGGTGATCGACACGAGCACCGACACCGTCGTCGACACGATCTGGCTGCCCACCTCCCCCGACTTCCAGGGCTATTCCCTGGCGCAGGAGTTGGCCGTCAGCCCCGACGGCACGCGCCTCTACGCCAGCGGTGAGGACGGCACGGTGTCGGTGGTCGACACCGCAACGAACGACGTGATCACCTCTCAGCCCCTCGGATACTTCACCGATCTGGCCGTCAGCGGGGACGGCCGTCACCTGTACGGCACGAGCGGCGCGTCCGTTACCGTGATCGACACCGAATCCATGACCAGGACGGCGGAGGTCACCGTCGGGCCGGTGTGGGACCTCACCCGCTCGAGCAGCGAGTTCACCGAGGTCACCAGCAGTGTCGCGGTCAACGCGGACGGCACCCGAGCCTATGCCACGTACCACGTCAGAACGGTGGAGCTCGCCAGCGGCGGCTACTCCAACGGACATTTCATCGTCGACCGCACCGGACGGACCTGGCGCGTGACGGGCGGATACGAGGTCGTCACGGTGATCGACGTCGACCCGTCCAGTGCCACCTACGGGACCCAGCTCGCGACGATCCGGCTGCCCGAGGGAGCACACGACGTGGCGATCAGCGCAGATGGTGATCTGCTGTACGTCTCCGGCGCGGACGGCCGGACCGTCTCGGTGGTCGACGCATCGACATACGCCGTCCTCGGGACCTTTGTGACCGACCCGGACGGCTCGACCTCCGGGGCGTACGGACCCTACCGATTCCTGCTCGTCGATCCGGACACCGGCGGAACGCTGTACGTCACCGACTACGCCGACGGCGCCGTGCATGCAGTCACCGGCGCACCGGGTGGCGCACCCGCCGCTGTGCTCACCTGACAGAACCGGCACGCTGGATGACGCGAACGACCCCCGATCCCTAGCGGGAGCGGGGGCCGATTCGTCGGACGCGACCAGTGTCCGCTGCCGTGCTCCCGGGCTTTTCCATCGCGTCGCATGGTCGGGGCAACCAGCAGTGTCGGGTTGGTGCGCCGCCAACGCCAAGGTTGGATCCGCCCTTCCGTCCCCGCCTGAATCGGAAGACCGACTCGGTGTGTCTCCCGCGG
>SEGN01000474.1 GCA_004211245.1 Variovorax sp. | reverse complement strand
GAGTTCGACACCTATGGCGCCAAGACCGGCAGCGACGTGCCGAATTCGGCCGCCAACGCGCCCGCACGCGCCCGCACGACGATGGCGCTGCTGGCCAACCCGACGCCGATCTACCGGGCCGAGCTGGCCTGGCGCGTGGGCATGCTGTTCGCTGCGATCAATTTCGTTCTGCTGGCGCTGGCGGTGTCGAGCGTCAACCCGCGCGTTGGACGCAGCGGCAACCTGCTCTTCGCCTTGTTCGCATTCGTCGTGTACTACAACCTGCTCAATCTCGGCCAGGGCTGGGTCGGCTCCGGCCGGCTAGGTGCCGGCGTGTTCATGCTGATGCTGCACGGCGGCGTTTTCGTACTTGCCGTGCTCTGGCTCGCGAAGAGACACAACAACTGGGGCCGTGCCGGACGCGCTGCAGCGACAACCACAGGGACCACTGCGTGAGGACCATCCGCCGCCTGATCTATGGCGAGGTGGTGAAGGCGGTTGCCTTCGTCACGCTCGGCTTTCTCTGCCTGTTCTTCTTCTTCGATTTCGTCGACGAACTGCAGGCTGTCAGCAAACCCAATGCGCTCGGCTACGGATTGCCACAGGCGTTGCTGTACGTGACGATGCTCGTGCCCAGCCACATGTACGAGCTGTTGCCGATCGCCGTGCTGATCGGCACCATCTTCGTGATGTCCCGCCTCGCGCAGAGTTCGGAATACACCATCCTGCGCACCAGCGGCCTCGGGCCGTGGCGCGCCCTGCGAACCTTGCTGATACTGGGCGCCGGCTTCGTGGTGCTGACGTTCGCGGTCGGCGACTACATCGCACCGTTGAGCGACCGCACCGCGCAGTTGCTCAAGGCGCGCTACCAGGGCGTGTATGCGATGGGCGGCAACACCGGGGCCTGGTTGCGCGAAAGGCAGAACGACAACTCGTATGCGGTGAACGTCGTCTCGATCGATCGCGACGGCACGCTGAAGCACCCGCGCATCTTCGAGTTCGACGGCAAGGGCTTCCTGACCTCGCAGACGTCCGCCGAGTTCGCGCGCATCGAACGCGACGGCGCCTGGATGCTCTATGGCGTGGAGCGTCAGCACTACGACACCCGCAACGCCGACAAGGCCCATGTGCGAACCGACACCGTGGCCGGCCTGCGTTGGCCGAGTTCGCTGACCGGCGAAATGGTCTCGGTGGCGCTGCTCAAGCCCGACCGGATGCGCACGCTCGACCTGTTCGACTACATCCGCCACCTCGACGCCAACGGCCAGAAGGCGCAGCGCTACGAGATCGAGTTCTGGCGCAAGGTGTTCTATCCGCTCTCTTGCCTGGTGATGGTCGTGCTCGCCCTGCCCTTCGCGTACCTGCACTTCCGTCAGGCCGGCATCACCAGCTATGTGTTCGGCGGCGTTTTGATCGGCATCAGCTTCTTCCTGCTGAACAACGTGTTCGGCTACATCGGCAACCTGCGCACCTGGTCGCCGTGGCTGACCGCGGCGGCGCCCGGTCTGATCTATTCGGTGATGTCACTCGGCGCGTTCAGCTGGCTGGTGCTGAGGCGCTAGCGATGAGCGGCGACGCACGCGGCATCCTGTTGTTCGCCCACGGCTCGCGCGATGCGCGCTGGCGCGAACCGGTCGAGGCGGTGGCGCGGCGCGTGGCCGAGCGCGACCCTGCCGCGCAAGTGGCCTGCGCCTACCTGGAGCTGGTCGAACCCGACCTGCCGACCGCCGCGGCGCAGATGGCGCGCCACGGCGTCCGCGAGATCCGGGTGGTGCCCTTGTTCCTCGGCATCGGCAAGCATGTGAGGGAAGACCTTCCGCTGCTGCTGACCCAGTTGCAGCAGGCGCATCCGGCCGTGCGCTTCTCGCTGCAGCGGGCGGTCGGCGAAGAGCCGGCGCTGATCGATCTGCTGGCGCAAATTGCGCTGGCAAAAGGATGATCCGCTCACTTCGATAGATTCAGAAGGCATAATGAACTCCGAAAAAGGACGGAATTTGTTATGAATCTGCACCAATTCAAGTTCGTGCAGGAGGCGGTGCGCCGCAACCTGAATCTGACGGAGGCGGCCAAGGCGCTTCATACCTCGCAGCCCGGCGT
>SEGN01000473.1 GCA_004211245.1 Variovorax sp. | reverse complement strand
CGGCTCGGCCTGGACGGTGCCGGCTTCGATGCGGCGGTGTCCCGCCTGGGTCTCATGTTCTGCCCGAAGCCCGGGGAGGCACTGAAGGCGGCCCGCGCTGCGCTGAGGCCGGGCGGGCGCTTCGCGGCGCTGGTGTTCGGCGGACCCCAGGTCAACCCCTGCGTCGCACTGATGATGGCCACCGCACTGCGGCACCGCGGGCTGCCGACCGCCGCGCCGTCGACGCCGGGCAGCTTGCTCAGCCTCGGTGCACCGGGCCTGATGCAGCAACTGCTCGACGCTGCCGGCTTTGTCGAGGTCGAGGTGCAGCCCGTCGCCGCGCCGTTTCATTTGCCGAGCGCTGCCGCCTACATCGACTTCGTGCGCACTTCCGGGTCGCCGCTGATCCAGTTGCTTGCGCCGCTGCCGGCCGACGCCCAGGCCGCCGCATGGGACGACATGCGGGCGCAGCTGGAACGCTTCACCGGAGCCGACGGATGGCGCGGGCCGAACGAACTGCTGCTGTGCAGTGCGTCCCGCTGAGAGGCCTGCGGGCCGAGGCCCAGGCCCGGCTCAGGGCCGCGGCTCGCCGGCCAGACTGAGTTCGCGGCGGCAGCGCATGTCGGTCATGCGAACCGCTTGCGGCGCAGTATCGATCGAGTGCTCGGTCGGCTCGACGGCGCCCCATCGATTTCGCGCCAGCTCGATGCCGTACTTTTCCCGCCATTGCTTGCCGATGGCGCGCTCCATGCAGCGCTGCGCGTCCTGGTAGCGTTCGGCCATGTCGTCGGCCTCCTGGGCGGCAAACACAGGGGAGAGGAGAAGGGCCAGGCAAAGGGACGTGAGCAGGCGAAAAGGCATGGGTGCGTGGGGTCGACAGGGTGGAGAAGCGCCGTAGTCTAAAGACGTGTCCGTCGCAAGAAAAGAGGGCGGCGACAATGACCTCCCCCTTTCATGCCTGCCCCCGTGTCCGCCCTGCCCTCCCCGTCGACTTCCGCCGAGCCCCTCGAAATCCTGCACGAGGTGTTTGGCTACAAGGCCTTTCGCGGCCCGCAGGCGCCCATCGTCGACCACGTGGTGGCCGGCGGCGACGCGCTGGTGCTCATGCCCACCGGCGGCGGCAAGTCGCTGTGCTACCAGATCCCGGCCATCGCGCGGCAGCGTGCGGGCCACGGCGTGGCGATCGTGGTGTCGCCGCTGATCGCGCTGATGCACGACCAGGTCGGCGCGCTGCACGAGGCCGGAGTGAACGCGGCGTTCCTCAATTCCACGCTGGACTGGGCGCAGACGCAGGACGTGGAACGCCGGATGGCGCGTGCCGAGATCACGCTGCTCTACGCTGCGCCGGAGCGCGTGACCACGCCGCGCTTCCTCGACCTCATGGATGCCCTGCACGCGCGCGGCAAGCTGTCGCTGTTCGCCATCGACGAAGCGCATTGCGTGAGCCAGTGGGGCCACGACTTCCGCCCCGAGTACCGCGCCCTCACCGTGCTGCACCAGCGCTACGCCGGCGTGCCGCGCATCGCGCTCACGGCCACGGCCGATGCGCTGACGCGTGCCGACATCGTCGAGCGCCTGCAGCTCGAGGAAGCGCGCCAGTTCGTCAGCAGCTTCGACCGGCCGAACATCCGCTATTCGATCGTCGAGAAGAAGGAAGCGACCACGCAGCTGCTGCGCTTCATCGAGCGCGAGCACGAAGGCGAAGCCGGCGTCGTCTACTGCCAGTCGCGCAAGCGCGTGGAAGACGTGGCCGTGGCGCTGCAGGACGCGGGCATCAGCGCGCTGCCCTATCACGCCGGGCTCGACGCGGCCGTGCGGCAGAAGCACCAGGATCGCTTCCTGCGCGAAGAGGGCATCGTGATGGTCGCGACCATCGCCTTCGGCATGGGCATCGACAAGCCCGACGTGCGCTTCGTCGCCCACCTCGACATGCCCAAGAACATCGAGGGCTACTACCAGGAGACCGGCCGCGCGGGCCGCGACGGCGCGCCGGCCGATGCGTGGATGGTCTATGGCCTGCAGGACGTGGTGAACCAGCGCCGCATGATCGACGAGAGCCCCGCCGGGGAAGAGTTCAAGCAGGTGATGCGCGGCAAGCTCGACGC
>SEGN01000095.1 GCA_004211245.1 Variovorax sp. | reverse complement strand
CGGCTCAGCATGTCGCTGCTCAAGCAGGCGCTCAACACCACCACCAAGCTGTCGTGCTTCGTGGTGTTCATCCTGATCGGCTCGACCATCTTCAGCCTGGTGTTCCAGGGCGTCGACGGGCCGCGGTGGGTCGAGCACCTGCTCACCGGCATGCCCGGCGGCCAGCTCGGGTTCCTGATCCTCGTGAACGTGCTGATTTTTTTCCTGGCGTTCTTCCTGGACTTTTTCGAGCTGTCGTTCATCGTGGTGCCGTTGCTGGCGCCGGTGGCGCACAAGCTCGGCATCGACCTGATCTGGTTCGGCGTGCTGCTGGCGGTGAACATGCAGACGTCCTTCATGCACCCGCCGTTCGGCTTCGCCCTTTTCTACCTGCGCAGCGTGGCGCCGAACAAGGAATACACCGACAAGGTGACGAAGGAGCGCATCGCGCCGGTCACCACGATGCAGATCTACTGGGGTGCCGTGCCCTTCGTGGTGATCCAGATCATCATGGTGGGCCTGATCATCGCCTTCCCGGGCATCGTCTCGAGCGGACTCGACAAGGAAGTCGCGGTCGACCTCGACAAGATCGGCGCGCAGATGCAGGCCAACATGCCGGGCGAGACGCCGGCTGCGCCGGAGGTGCCGGCGCCGGACGCAGGTGCGCCCGCAGCACCGGGTGCCGCCGAACCCGCCCCGGCCGCGCCCGCCGCCGAGGACGACCCGATGAAGGCAATGCTGGATTCGATGAACAAGGACGAGCCGAAGAAGTAGCGGGCGCCGTTGCGTTGCTCCGGATGGAAGCCCCGCCTGTGCGGGGCTTCTTTCTTTCTGCGACAGGGGGCCGCGGGTAAGATGCCTGCCGGGTGCCATGTCGCGATCGGCGGCGTGTCAGGTTGTGCGACGGTCGGGCCGCCTCGCGTCCTTGCCGCGACCCCGTCCATGTCCCCCACTTCCATACAGCTCGTGGCTGCAGCGCTTTTTGCTGTGGCGCTCCTCCACACCTTTGCCGCCAAGCAGTTCGAGCGACTGTCCCACCGCTTTCCAAGGCACGCAGGTCTCTTCCATCTTCTGGGCGAAGTCGAGGTCGTCTTCGGCTTCTGGGCGATCGTGCTGATCACGGCGATGGCCGTGGTTGTCGGCGGCGAGCCGGCCCTGGCCTATGCGGAGTCGCGCAACTACACCGAGCCCTTGTTCGTCTTCGTGGTGATGGTCGTCGCCGCCTCCCGACCGATCCTGCGGACGGTGATGGCGACGGTCGATGCGCTGGCCCGCTGGATGCCACTGCAGACGCCGGTCGCCACGGCGTGGCTGGGGCTGGCGGCTGTACCGCTGCTCGGCTCGCTGATCACCGAGCCCGCCGCCATGACCATCGCAGCGCTGATGCTGGCGCCGCAGATCTTCCGCCCCCAGCTTCCGGAGCCGGCCAAGTACCTCGCGCTGGGCGTGCTGTTCGTGAACGTGTCGATCGGCGGCACGCTCACCGCGTACGCAGCGCCGCCGGTGCTGATGGTCGCGTCCACCTGGCAATGGGACAGCGCCTTCATGCTGGCGCAGTTCGGGTGGAAGGCGGCCCTGGCCGTCCTCGTCAATGCCACCGTGGCGACACTGGTGCTCCGGCGGCATCTGCTGGCGCCCGTCGCGCCGCAAGGGGCGGCTGCAGGGGGCGCGCCGGTGCCGCCGACCGTGGTTGCCGTGCACATCGCACTGCTGGCCGCCATCGTGGTCTTCGCCCACCATCCGGTCGCCTTTCTCGGGCTGTTCCTGATGTTCCTGGGCTTCTGCCAGGCCTACGAGCGGCACCAGAGCCCGCTCATCCTCAAGGAGGCGTTGCTGGTGGGGTTCTTCCTGGCCGGATTGGCGCTCGGGCCGACCGCGGTGGCCGCTGCGGCGTTCATGCTGCTCTGAGCCCGCCGGCGCCGGGCTGGCCCGGCACGCCCTGCGCAAGTGCATGCACCAGAGCGTCATGCCGACGGCCGACCTCGGCCAGGTCGGCCTGGTTGCCGATCTCGCGCTGCGCATCGTCCCGGATCAGACCGGCATGGCGCAACAGCACGCGGCGCCGCTCGGCATCGCTTTCGCACGCGATGACGGCGGTGAGCACATCGAGCATGCGGATCGCCACCGCCGTGCTGCCCGCTGCGTTCTGGCGGATCATGTGGAACATCACGTCGACCAGGCTCTGGTAGGTTGCGTTGGGTACCACGAGCACCACGGCGCCATGGCGTGTCGTCACGCCACTGGGCAGATGGCATCCGGCCAGGTCGCAGAGGGTCGCACCCAGCCGGTTGAGCACGCTCATGGCGGTGTGCGGGTCGTTGATGCCCGCGGACAGCGCTCGAACGGCCACTTCCACCAATTGCCGTACGGCGTACTCCGCGTCGCCGGCACTTCCGCGCGTCGTCGCCAACGCAGTGGCCTCGCGGATCGCCGCCTCGGCGCCCGCGACGCGAACGGTCGTCAACGCGATCGGCGCGCCCGGAAAGACATAGTCCCCCCGGCGGGCGAGCAGTCGTATGGCCGTTCCGTTGCTGGCCGCCCAGTCGGCAAGGCCGGACTCGTCGAGTTGTTGCAGGTAGCCGCGTCGCGGATCGACGATGGCGGCGGCACCGGCCCAGAAAGCGTCGGCCGGTGGCGCGGCCTGCACCTCGGTTGTGACAGTGGCCTTCATGGCGGCGCGGACGTCGTCGCTGACCAGTTCGACCACCGTGTCGACGTTGATGCGGTTGGCCATGTGGCCGACAAAGTAGACCAGCGTTGCAACGCAGGCGAACGCCAGCAGGACGCCCACCGTCAGGGCCAGATGTGGCGTGAAGATTCCCTCCTCCTGCGTCCGCACGCTGCGAAGCACCATCAAGGCATAGGAAAAGGTTCCGAGGAAGGCACCCAACGTGAACTGCACGCCGCGGTCGCGCGTGAAATTGCGCAGCAACCGTGGCCCCATCTGTCCTGCGGCAAGCGACAGGGCCGCGATCGTGATCGAGAACACGGTGCCCGCGACGCCGATGGTTGACGAAGCAATCGCGCCCAACAAGGTGCGTGCGCCGGTACCACCGCCGTTGTAGAGCCAATTGCTTTGCGTGAGCCAGGGCGGCAGATGCCCGCTTCTGTCGAGGGCGAGCAGCGCCACCGCCAGCAGCACGGCCGCAAGCACCATCGCACCGGGCACGAGCCAGAACATCTCGCCGATTTGATTGAGAAACTTGCGAAGTCTGGCGGTCACGGGGTTCGGATCCGGTCCATCTTGCGCGCGTTGGCGGCAAGGGGTGTTGTCATCATGATGTTCCCGACTCCTCCTGCCGCCTGGCGCTGCCGATCATGTGTTCGGCAAGCGTGTCGTAGAGCGGCCGACTGATCATGCGGGACACGAGACTTGCGAGCATGGCGGCCGCCATCAGGCTGAGCACCATCGCGTGCCCATCCACCATCTCCATGACGATGATGAAAGCCGTCAGGGGCGCCTGCGTCACGGCCGCGAGAAAGGCGGCCATGCCCAGCGCGATCAGCGCCGGCCCGAGCCCGCCGTCGGAAACGAGTGCGACCGCGTGGCCGATGCCTGCGCCGATCGAAAGTGAGGGGGCGAAGATGCCGCCCGGTACCCCGCACCAGGCGGAGAGCCAGGTGGCCACGAACTTGAGCAGCGTTGCGAGCGGAGTCAACTCGCCGTGCCCCTGCAGCATCTCCTTGACCGCTTCCGAGCCCGAGCCGAACGTCGCACCGGCCGTCACGAGTCCGATCACGGCAATGGCCAGGCCGCAGATGGCGGCGAAGGCCACCGGATGCCGCCCCTTCCACCGCGTCAGGGGCTCCGGCGCGCCGGTGAGGGATGCGATCAACAGCCGCGCGAACAGGCCGCCGGCCACGCCGCAGAGGAGCGTGACCGCCAGGGCCGGCCAGATCACCTCCCAACCCAGGTCGGGCACCCTGATCACACCGAAATAGCTTGCGTTGCCGAAGGCCGAGACGGCGACCAGGCCGGCCAGCACGATGGCGGTGATGATCAGCCCGCTGGCGCGCGACTCGATGCGACCCGAAAGCTCCTCGATCGCGAACACGACACCGGCCAATGGCGCATTGAAGGCACCTGCGATGCCGGCTGCGCCGCCAGCAAGCAGGAGTCCCCTTGCATCGATGGATGTGTTGGGCGAAAGCCAGCGTCGCGCGTGCTGCATCACGCCGGCAGCGACCTGAACCGACGGCCCCTCACGGCCGATCGACAGACCCGCAGCAAAGCCCGCCACACCCAGCCCCATCTTTGCCAACGTGAGGCGCAGGGAGACGAACAGGTTCTGCTGGTGCGGCGGCAACGCCGGCGCCAGCGCAGCCTTGACCTGCGGAATGCCGGACCCGGCGGCCGTCGGAAACCAGCGCCGGGTGATCCAGACGATGCCCGCCGTCAGCAGCGGCGCCGTGATCAGCACGGACCAGGGATTCCATGCCTGCACCTGGAAGAACCTGGCGCTCGTCCAGTCGCTCAGGAGCGTGAACAGAACCACGAAGCCACCGGCTGCGACCGCGTAGGCGAGCACGATGGTGCGATCGAGCCAGACGCGCCAACTCGAAAGCTCGCTACGGAGATGGGCGAAAAAATCGGGCTCGTGCTGCACGTGGTCCGGGTCGGTTGTGACGGCTGGCGCTGCGGCGCTTCACCATCCCCAGATTCTGCTCCTTGCGACCCAGCCGACCGGGCCGCGTTCGTGGCGCACCTGAACCCAGCGCCCGCGTTGCCGCAACGTCCGCAGGACGTCGCCACGGCCCGCCCTGAAGACGACCGCGCTGCGCCCGTTCGGCGCAGACCGAAGCGTTGCCGACGAAGCGCTCACCACGTGGTGGCGTGTCCTGTCGGTCATCGGTGCGTAGACCCAGCCCGCGTCGCGTTCGAAGTCAGTCACCTTGAGCCACTTGCCCCGGCGCGCCACCACCTTGAACGGATACCCCTTGTCGACCGTCCAGAGCGCGGCGTAGCGAGCTCCCGGGCCCGCACGCATGTTGAGGGTGTTGCGGGCGGCGCTCACCATTTCGGAAGCGAGCGCCGCTGGGGCTGCCAGCCAGCAGATGGTCAGCGCGAGCAAGAGCGCGGAGAGTCGTTTCAGACAGTTCATGGCTGCTACTCCTCGACGAATGCTTCTTCGCGCTTGGACTTGACAGCAGGCAGCAGAACGATCGTCAGGAGCAGGACCGCGCCGACCAGCAGGCCCGCCGAGATCGGCCGCGTGACGAGCACGCTCCAGTCGCCGCGCGAGAGCAGAAGCGCGCGCCGGAGGTTCTCCTCCATCATCGGCCCGAGAATCAGCCCCAGCAGCAAGGGCGCCGGCTCGCAGCCGAGCTTCAGGAACGCATAGCCCACCACGCCGAAGAAGCCGACCATCCAGACGTCGAACGTGTTGTTGTTGGTCGAATACACCCCGATCGCGCAGAACAGCACGATCGCCGGAAACAGCCAGCGGTAAGGGATCGACAGCAGCTTGATCCACATGCCGATGAGCGGCAAGTTCAGGATGATCAGCATGAGGTTGCCGATCCACATCGAGGCGATGAGGCCCCAGAACAGTTCCGGGTTGCTCGTCATCACCTGCGGGCCGGGCTGGATGTTGTGTATCGTCATCGCCCCGACCATCAATGCCATGACGGGATTGCCCGGAATGCCGAGGGTCAACAGCGGAATGAAGGAAGTCTGTGCGCCCGCGTTGTTGGCCGATTCGGGTCCCGCGACCCCGCGGATGTTGCCCTTCCCGAACGGGATCTCGCCGGGCCGCAGCTTGATCTTCTTCTCGAGGGTGTAGGAGGCGAACGCCGAGAGCAGCGAACCGCCCCCGGGAAGAATGCCCAGCGAGCAGCCCAGCGCCGTGCCGCGCAGCACCGCCGGGATCATGTTGCGGAAGTCTTCCCTGGTCGGCATCAAACCATGCAGCTCGGCCGTGAACACCTGGCGGTCTTCCTCGCTCTGCGAGAGATTGGCGATGATTTCGCCATAGCCGAAGATGCCCATCGCGATGGCGATGAAACTGATGCCATCGGTGAGCTCCGGAATGTCGAAGCTGTAGCGCGCCACCCCCGAATTCACGTCGGTGCCCACCAGGCCAAGCAGCAAGCCCAGCATGATCATGCAGATGGCCTTGAGCAGCGAGCCTGAGGCCAGCACGACGGCCCCGATCAGGCCCAGCACCATGAGCGAGAAATATTCCGCCGGCCCGAACTTGAATGCGAGTTCCGTGAGCGGCGGCGCGAAGGCGGCAAGCACGAGCGTGCCGACGCAGCCGGCGAAGAACGATCCCAGGCCGGCCGCGGCAAGCGCTGGCCCGCCCCTGCCCTGCTTGGCCATCTGGTGGCCGTCGATGACCGTTACCACCGAAGACGATTCCCCGGGCAGGTTCACGAGAATCGCCGTGGTGGAACCGCCGTATTGCGAGCCGTAGTAGATGCCGGCCAGCATGATCAGCGCGGCCACCGGTGGCAGGGCATAGGTCGCGGGCAGCAGCATCGCGATGGTTGCCACGGGGCCGATGCCGGGAAGCACGCCGATCAACGTGCCGAGCAGGCATCCCACGAAGGCGTAGATCAGGTTCTGGAAGGTGAATGCGGCTTCGAACCCGATGGAGAGGTTGTGGATGAGTTCCATGCGTCGCGCCCTCAGCCGGTGATGAACGACGGCCAGACCTGGAACTGGAGGCTCAGTCCCACGATGAACGTCAGGTAGCTTCCGATGGCCAGAATCGTCGCGAGGATGAGCGCCGACCTGACCGAGAAGCGGGTGCCCGCAATGCTCGAGATGACCACAAGCGCGTAGATCGCAATCATCAATCCCATCGCCGGCACGCCGAGCGTCGGCAGTCCGCCAAGCAGCAGCCCGAACACGAGGTTGGCACCGATGATCAGGATCAGCGGCTTCCAGGCGATCCGTCCGACGGGATCGCCGCCTCGCGGCCCGGCGGCGAGCGCGCCCAGCATCACGATCCCGCCGCCAATCGCCAGCAACGTGCCCAGCACGAGCGGGAAATAGCCCGGACCCATGCGTGCGCCGGTTCCGATGTTGTAGTTGGTTGCGCCCACTGCGAAAGCCAGACCGACGCAGGTGAACATGAGGCCGGACAGAAAGTCCTTCTGGCTCTTGATTTTCATGGGGAGGGGAGATCGAAATGAAGATCGAAGCCGAGTCAGGCTTCGTTCAGATATGTCATGTTATGACGTTATTTATATCACGTCGTGAGTGAATACCCTGCGGCTGCGGAAGGAACCAACGCGCCGCTGCTACATTCACGGACCCATCAGCACACGTCGATGTCGAACCATCCAGCCGCCACCGAGAAGCAGCGATTCGAAGCCCTGTCGGACTTCCGTTTTCGGCTGCGCAGCTTTCTGCGGTTCAGCGAAGACGCTGCGCGAGAAGAAGGCGTCACCGTGCTGCAGTACCAACTGATGCTGCACACCCAGGGGTTCCCCGATCGGCAGTGGGCAACGATCGGCGAGATTGCGGAACGGCTTCAGGCCCAGCCGCACGGCGTCGTCGCACTCGTTTCGCGGTGCGAGCAAGCGGGGCTCGTCAAGCGCCGGACCAGCACGGTCGACCGGCGCCAGGTCGAAGTTCACCTGCTTCCTGCGGGTCGCAAAAAGCTGGCGCGCCTGGCCATCCAGCATGCCGATCAGCTGATGGAATTGGCCGAAGCGGTGCGGCTGGCCAGCCGCATTCAAGGCGAATAGTCGGCCGTCGCGGCGGCCGCTTCCTGGATCGACGAAAAAAAAGGCTCCGCGATGCGGAGCCTTTTTGTCGACGGGCCGAAGCCCGATCCTCAGAGCTTCTGCTTGGCCATGAAACTGTCGAAGCTGGACTCCGCGAAGCGGAACCAGAGAACCTGGTCACGCTGGAACGCGCGCATGTCGGCGTAGATTTTCTTCCACTCGGGGCTCTTGGCATCGTTCTCGGCGAACACTTCCATCGAGGCCTTGAACGAGGCGTCGAGGATGGGCTGCGAGAACGGCAGCACCTTGGTCTTGGCGCCCACGAGCTGCTTCAGCGCGGTCGGGTTCAGCGCGTCGTACTTGGCGAGCATGTCGATGCTGGCCAGTGCCGATGCGGCATCCACTATCGCCTTGTACTCGGCCGACAGGCCATCGTAGGCCTTCTGGTTGATGTAGAAGTCCACTTCGGGGCCGCCTTCCCACCAGCCGGGGTAGTAGTAGAACGGTGCCACCTTGTTGAAGCCCAGCTTCTGGTCGTCGTAGGGACCGACCCACTCGGCCGCATCGATCGTGCCCTTTTCGAGCGACTGGTAGATCTCACCGCCCGGGATGCTCTGCGGCACGGCGCCCATCTTGGTCATCACGTCGCCGATCAGGCCGCCGCCCAGGCGCATCTTCAGGCCCTTGAAGTCGGCAGCGGTCTTGATTTCCTTGCGGAACCAGCCACCCATCTGGCAGCCCGTATTGCCGCCGGCGAAGCTGATGATGTTGTACTTGGCATAGAACTCGTTCATGAGCTTGCGGCCGTTGCCGTGCTTCATCCACGCCGTCATCTGGCGTGCATTCAGGCCGAACGGCACGGCCGAACCGAGTGCGAAGGCCGGGTTCTTGCCATAGAAGTAGTACGGCACGGTGTGGGCCATCTCGACCGAGCCGTTCTGCACGCCGTCGACCACGCCGAACGGAGGCATCAGTTCGCCACCGGCATGCACCGAGATCTCGAACTTGCCACCCGACATGGCCTTGACCGCATTCGCGAACACTTCTGCCCCGCCGTAGATCGTGTCGAGCGATTTCGGAAAGCTGGAAGCCAGACGCCAGCGGACAGCGGCCTGCGCATGGACTGCGGGCGCGATGCCGGCAGCGAGGACGCCGGCGATGCCAGCATTCTTGATAAGGGAACGACGATCCATTGATTCACTCCGAGTGCGTATAAAAAACAAAGACGCGACTTGTGGTCGCGTCACGAGACTTTTTGAGCCCGTGCGATTGTAAAAACCGGCTTACAACGCGTCGGGGGGGGTTTTCCCTGCGGACACCAGCGTGCCGAAACGCTGCGTGACCGACTGCACGATGCCTGGCGCGTCGAGCCCCAGTCCGGCCAGCAGTCTGGCCGGATCGCCGTGTTCGATGAACTGGTCGGGCAGGCCGAGCTGCAACAAGGCTCGATCCACGCCGGCCGCGTGCAGCGCCTCGCTCACCGCACTGCCGGCACCTCCCATGATGGCGCCCTCTTCCAGCGTGACGATGGCCTGGTGCGAGGCCGCCACCTGCAGCAGCAGCGCCACGTCGAGCGGCTTGGCCCAGCGCATGTTGACCACGGTGGCGCCGAGCGACTCTGCAGCCTCCAGCGCCGGGTACAGCAAGGTGCCAAACGCCAGAATCGCGATGCCCGCGCCCTCACGCCGGATCTCTGCCTTGCCGTAGGGCAAAGCATCGAGCGTGAGGGGCGGCGTGACGCCCGCGCCGGCACCGCGCGGATAGCGAACCGCCACCGGGTGGCTTTGCTCGAACGCGCTCGACAGCAACTGCCGGCATTCGGCCTCGTCTGCCGGACAGGCGATGCTCATGTTCGGGATGCACCGCAGGTACGCGATGTCGTAGGCACCCGCATGGGTGGCGCCGTCGGCGCCGACCAGGCCTGCGCGGTCGAGCGCGAACACCACGGGCAGGTTCTGGATCGCCACGTCGTGAATCAGCTGGTCGTAGGCGCGCTGCAGGAAGGTGGAATAGATCGCGACGACCGGCTTCAGGCCTTCGCAGGCCAGCCCGGCCGCGAACGTGACCGCATGCTGCTCGGCGATGCCGACATCGAAGTAGCGCCCCGGAAAGCGCTGCTCGAACTCGACCATGCCCGAGCCTTCGCGCATCGCGGGCGTGATGCCGACCAGGCGGCCGTCGTGCGCCGCCATGTCGCAGAGCCAGTGGCCGAACACCTGCGTGAAGGTCTGCTTCGGCGCGGTGGCCGGCTTGACCAGACCGACCGACGGGTCGAACTTGCCGGGGCCGTGATAGGCCACCGGATCGGCCTCGGCCAGTTTGTAGCCCTGACCTTTTTTCGTGACCACGTGCAGGAACTGCGGGCCATCGAGGTGTTTGAGGTTCTCGAGCGTGGGAATGAGCGAGTCGAGGTCGTGCCCGTCGATCGGGCCCACGTAGTTGAAGCCGAACTGCTCGAACAGCGTGGCCGGCACCACCATGCCCTTGGCATGCTGCTCGAGTCGCTTGGCCAGCTCGAACAAGGGCGGCGCACCGCGCAGCACGGTCTTGCCCACGTTCTTGGCGGCCGCATAGAACTGGCCGCTCATGAGCTGCGCGAGGTAGCGGTTGAGCGCGCCCACCGGCGGGCTGATCGACATGTCGTTGTCGTTCAGGATCACCAGCAGCTTGCAATCGCAGACGCCGGCGTTGTTGAGCGCCTCGAAGGCCATGCCGGCGGTCAATGCACCGTCGCCGATGATCGCAACCGCGTGGCGGTCTTCGCCCTTCTGTTTGGCGGCCATGGCCATGCCGAGCGCAGCCGAAATGCTGGTCGACGAATGGGCCGTGCCGAAGGTGTCGTACTCGCTCTCGGCGCGCTGCGGAAAGCCGGAGATGCCGCCCTGCTGGCGCAAGGTCGGCATGCGCTCGCGACGGCCGGTGAGGATCTTGTGCGGATAGGTCTGATGACCTACGTCCCACACGAGCCGGTCGTGCGGCGTGTTGAACACGTGATGGAGCGCGACGGTGAGCTCGACCGTGCCGAGGTTCGAACTCAGGTGGCCGCCGGTGCGCGACACGTTGTCGAGCACGCAGTCGCGCACCTCGTCGGCCAGCTGCTTGAGCTGTGCGCGGTCGAAGTGCCGCAGCGCGGAAGGGTCGTTGAGGGTGGGGAGCAGGGGAGCAGCCATGTGTTGTCTAGCGGTCGCGGTCTACGACCATGTGGGCCAGGGCGCGCAGCGCGCCCGTGTCGGCCAGGCCGCTGCGGGAAAGCGCGGCCAGCGCCTCGGCCAGCAGGCCCTGCGCCCTGTGGCGCGCGCCTTCGAGACCGAGCAGTGAAACATAGGTGGGCTTGTCGTTGTCGGCGTCCTTGCCGGCCGTCTTGCCGAGCGTTGCCGAGTCGGCCACCACGTCGAGGATGTCGTCGACCACCTGGAAGGCGAGGCCCAGCGCCGCGCCGTAGCTGCGCAGTGCGTCGAGCGCATCCGCATCGACCTGTGCGGCACAGGCTGCGCCCATTTCCACACTGCCCTGCAGCAGGGCCCCTGTCTTGAGGCGGTGCATTTGCTGCAGCTGCGGCTCGTCGAGCGCCTGGCCGATGCTTGCCAGGTCGATGGCCTGGCCGCCCGCCATGCCCTGGCTGCCGGCTGCACAGGCCAGCAAGCGGCACAGGCGGGCCTGCACCTCGGGCGCGACGCTGCCGTCGCCCGGTGTCAGGAGTTCGAACGCGAGCGCCTGCAGCGCATCGCCGGCCAGCAGCGCGCCGGCTTCGCCGAACCTGACGTGCACCGTGGGCTTGCCGCGCCGCAGGATGTCGTTGTCCATGCACGGCAGGTC
>SEGN01000472.1 GCA_004211245.1 Variovorax sp. | reverse complement strand
GCCGAAACGGGGCTGGAGAAGATCGCGGCGCCGGAGCCGGCCGCGCTGGCGCCCGGGCAGGGCGAAGCGGGCGGCGCGTTGCTGCGCCCGCTGGCCGCGCAGATCGCGGAGCTGGAGCGCCGCGCCATCGAGGCGGCGATGACTTCGACCGGCGGCAACAAGCTGGCCACCGCACGGCTGCTGGGGATTTCGCGAGCGACGCTGTATGACCGCCTGGGCCTGGGCGCGGATGCGCCGGGGACGGTCAGGCCGTAGGCACGGTCCCGCCGTCGATCACGTATTCGGTGCCCGTGATCGCCCCTGCCCGCGAAGACACCAGGAAGCCGACGAGATCGGCCACTTCCTGCGGGCGCGCGGGGCGGCCGAGCGGGATGCCGCCGAGCGAGGCCATCACCGACTGCCGTGCCGCTTCGTAGTCCGTGCCCGCATCGCGCGCGATGCGGTTGACCAGCCCCACCGCCGCTTCCGTCTCCACCCATCCGGGCGACACGCGCACCACGCGCACACCCCTGGGCGATGTCTCCTTGGAGAGCGCCTTGCTGTACGTCGACAGTGCCGCCTTGGCCGCGGCATAGGCGGTGGTGGCATCGGGCAGCGGGAGCTCGCGCTGGATCGACGTGATGTGCACCACCACGCCGGCGCCGCGTTCGAGCATGCCGGGCACCAGTGCGCGGTCGAGGCGCACGGCGGGCAGCAGGTTCTGGTCCAGCGCGTGCTTCCAGGCGGCGTCGTCGAGCGCCGCAAAGCCGCCGCCCGGCGCGTTCGAGCCGCCGACCACGTGCACGACGATGTCGACGCCGCCCATCTGCGCCTGCACGGCGTCTGCCACGGTCGCGCAGCCCGCGGCCGTGGCCACGTCGGCTTCGACGAAGGTCACGCCGGTCGGCGCGTCTTCCTCGGCCGGTGTCGAGCGGGCCGTGGTCAGGACCTGGGCGCCGTCGGCCGCGAGTCGCGCGACGATCGCCTGGCCGATGCCCTTGGTGCCACCGGTCACGAGCGCGCGCCGGCCTTCGAGCTCGACGGGCCGGCGGATCTCCAGTGCAGCGATACGGTCGCCGCGCGTCTCGAAGACGTGCATCAGGTCGACGATGCCGCCGGGGAAGTTGCCGGTGACGCGCACCAGCACCTTCGTCGTGTCGGCGTCGGTACGGCTCCCGAGCACGGATTGCCCGAACTCGTACTGGCTGCGTTCGTTCGCGCGCCAGGCGCGCACGGCCTCCAGCCCCGTAACGGTCTTGCCGTTGTCGCGCACGGTGGCATCGGCGGTGAAGGCGCGTTCGAAGAGCGCGGCGGCGTCGAGGTGCCCGGACTCGAAGTAGCGGGCGATGGCGGTGTGGAGCGGGGTGTTCATGGCCCCATGTTCGGGATAGCCTTGTGCGATGGCAATCACGCACCTCGAAGTAAGCGCCCCGGAAAAGGTCATCCAGCGGCCGCGGTACACACCGCATTCGGCCGCCATCGATGTGGAGGCGGCGCTCGCGCTGCTCGAAGGCCGATGGAAGCTGGTCATCCTGTTCCACCTGTTCGACGGACAGGTGCAGCGCTTCTCCGACCTGGAAAAGCGCATCGACGGCATCTCGCAAAAAATGCTGGCGCAGCAGCTGCGGCAACTGGAGGCGGACGGTATCGTTTTGCGCACCGACCATGGCGAGCTGCCACCGCGCGTCGACTACCGTATGACCGCCTGGGGACAGGCACTGTGCCCGGCCCTCGATGCGATCCTGCGATGGGTCGAGCAGCGTGAGGGCGGGTCGCGGGGAAACCCTGAATCAAACTCAGACATGTGACTGAATATCAGGCACTGGAGCTGACTGAATCGTGAACGAAACGTGATTTGTCGAGGAGGTTCCTCAGGGAAGCAGGCGTCTGCGAGGCTGGCACGAACTGTGCAATATTCAGTCATTCCAACCAGGAGACTCCTTATGATCCGTCGCCACCTCATCGCGGCTGCCGCGCTTGCCACCGTCGCTGCCTCGAGCGCTTCGTTCGCGCAGTCCAACGAAATCCGCATCGCCCACATCTACAGCAAGACCGGCCCGCTCGAAGCCTACGGCAAGCAGACCGCGGTCGGCCTGCAGATGGGACTGGAGTACGCC
>SEGN01000471.1 GCA_004211245.1 Variovorax sp. | reverse complement strand
AGGGCCTGCCGTTCTCGAACATCAACAAGGCGCTGAAGAAGAAGGAAATCTCCAAGCTCATCAACGTCTCGTTCCGCAAGTGCGGCCTGAAGGAGACCGTGGTGTTCGCCGACAAGCTGTTGCAGAACGGCTTCCGTCTGGCGACCAAGGCGGGCATCTCGATCGCGATCGACGACATGCTGGTGCCGCCGGAGAAGCCGGCCATCATCGAGCGCGCCGAAAAGGAAGTCAAAGAGATCGCCCAGCAGTACGGCTCGGGTCTGGTGACCTCCGGCGAGCGCTACAACAAGGTGGTGGACATCTGGGGCAAGGCCGGCGACGAAGTGTCGAAGGTCATGTACGCGCGCCTCTCGAAGGAGAAGGTCACGGACCGCCACGGCAAGTCGGTGGACCAGGAGTCCTTCAACTCCATCTACATGATGGCCGACTCGGGTGCGCGCGGTTCCGCCGCGCAGATCCGCCAGGTGGCCGGCATGCGGGGTTTGATGGCCAAGCCGGACGGCTCGATCATCGAGACGCCGATCACCGCGAACTTCCGCGAAGGCCTGAACGTGCTGGAGTACTTCATCTCCACCCACGGTGCCCGAAAGGGTCTGGCCGACACCGCGCTCAAGACCGCGAACTCGGGTTACCTGACGCGTCGACTGGTCGACGTGACGCAGGATCTGGTCGTGACCGAGCAGGATTGCGGCACGCACGGCGGCTACCTGATGCGCGCGATCGTCGAAGGCGGTGAAGTGATCGAGTCGCTGCGCGACCGAATCCTGGGCCGTTCGGCGGCCGAGGACGTGCTGCACCCGGAAAACCGTTCGGTGCTGCTGCCGGCCGGCGCGATGTTCGACGAAGACAACATCGAAGAACTCGAAGCGCAGGGCGTGGACGAGGTCAAGGTGCGCACCGCGCTGACGTGCGACACGCGCTTCGGCATCTGCGCCACCTGCTACGGTCGCGACCTGGGTCGCGGCGGCCTGATCAACATCGGCGAAGCGGTCGGCGTGATCGCGGCACAGTCGATCGGCGAACCCGGCACGCAGCTGACGATGCGGACCTTCCACATCGGTGGTGCCGCCTCGCGCGCCGCCATCGCCTCGAGCGTGGAAGCCAAGTCGAACGGTTCGATCGGCTTCAACGCCACGATGCGCTATGTGACCAACAGCAAGAACGACCTGGTGGTCATCTCGCGTTCGGGCGAAATCGTGATCCACGACGAGCACGGCCGCGAGCGCGAGCGCCACAAGGTGCCGTACGGCGCCATCCTGGCGGTCAAGGCCGACCAGCAGATCAAGGCTGGCCATGTGCTCGCCAACTGGGATCCGCTGACGCGCCCGATCATCACCGAGTTCGCCGGCAAGACCCACTTCGAGAACGTCGAGGAAGGCCTCACCGTCGCGAAGCAGGTGGACGAAGTGACCGGTCTGTCGACGCTGGTCGTGATCGATCCGAAGCGCCGCGGCGCGACCAAGGTCGTGCGTCCGCAGGTCAAGCTGATCGACGCCTCGGGCGCCGAGGTGAAGATCCCCGGCACCGACCACTCGGTGACGATCGGCTTCCCGATCGGTGCGCTGGTGCAGATCCGCGACGGCCAGGACGTGGGCCCCGGCGAAGTGCTGGCCCGCATTCCGGTCGAAGGCCAGAAGACGCGCGACATCACCGGCGGTCTGCCGCGTGTGGCCGAGCTGTTCGAAGCCCGTTCGCCGAAGGACAAGGGCACGCTGGCCGAGATGACCGGTACCGTGTCGTTCGGCAAGGAAACCAAGGGCAAGGTTCGCCTGCAGATCACCGATCCGGAAGGCACCGTTCACGAAGAACTCGTGCTCAAGGAAAAGAACATCCTGGTGCACGAAGGCCAGGTGGTGAACAAGGGCGAGTCGGTGGTCGACGGCCCGGCCGATCCGCAGGACATCCTGCGGTTGCTGGGTTCCGAGGAACTGGCGCGCTACATCGTGGACGAGGTGCAGGACGTGTACCGCCTGCAGGGCGTGAAGATCAACGACAAGCACATCGAGGTGATCGTTCGCCAGATGCTGCGCCGTGTCGTGGTCGACAACATCGGCGACACCAACTACATCTCGGGTGAACAGGTCGAACGCAGCGAAAT
>SEGN01000470.1 GCA_004211245.1 Variovorax sp. | reverse complement strand
ATGCCGAGCGCGCCGGCCATCGGCGGCGCCACCACCGACACGCCGGGCACGAACTTCGCCAGGATCAGCGAGAGCCCGCCCCAGCGCCCGAGGATCGACTCGCTGCGCTGCACGCACGAGTCGGCCGAGAGCGAGATGCGGCACAGCAGGCGCATCACGCGGTAGCCCCAGCGCCGCCCGGCCAGGAACCAGGCGCCGTCGCCCAGGATGTTGCCGGCCACCGCTGCGAGCACCACTGCGGGGAAAGACAGCTGCCCGCCGACCGACAGGCCGCCGGCCACGACCAGGAACGGCACCGCCGGCACCGGCGCACCGAGGCGTGCGGCCAGTGTGGCGAGAAACACCACGGCGACGCCATGGGCGGCAAGGAGCGCCAGGAACTCGTTCATCGCGATCATTCCGCCGTGGCCGCGGTCGTCGGTGGGGGCGCCACCGAGGCACTCTGCGCCGCGACCCCGCCACGCAGGTCGATGTCGGAGAAGAAGGCCAGCCCGTGGCCATGGGTGTTGTCCGCGTCGGCCGAGACCGCGACCGCCACGATGTCGGGCACCGTGTTGCCGGCTTCGCGCCCGAAGGCACGCCGGTAGTCGGCGAGCAGGTTGCGCCGCTCGGGCAGCCAGCCGCCCGGTACCACGCTGGCACCCGACTCCAGCACCAGCATGCGCATGCGGTCGGTGAAGGCGTTGACCAGCAACGTGTCCCGCGCTTCCTTGTTGTCCCAGACGTAGCAGAGCACCTCGCTCGGCACGTCCTCGCCCGTGGCCACGCGCGCCAAGGCCAGGCGTGTCCGCTCGGCGAACGACAAGCGTTCGGCCGGGAAGTCGAAGAACACGCAGAGCTTGGCCGCGCCGTCGTCGCCAGCCCGCGTGCGAAGGTCGGCACCCTGCACGAACCGATCGACCCGCCAGCGCCAGGCCAGCATCGGATCGCTCTGCAAAGGCACGCGGGTACGGTGCACCAGGTTGCCGTAGGACTGGTCGGCTTCGACCTTCAGCACCCGCTGGCTGCCCTGCTGGACCACTTCGAAACGGGTCGCAGGCTTGTTCGGCAAGGTGGTGAAGTGCCACGGCGCCGGCGGCTGATCGCCCCGCGCCTGCGAGAACGGGCGCAGCGCTTCGGCCGGATCGGCGTGCGCCGACGCGCCACTCGCCAATGTGAGCGCGAGTGCGCAGGTGGAAAGGCCGTGCCGCATCATCCCTGCAGTGTGCCGGCTCCAGCCCGCGGGATAAAGCCCCCGGACGGAATCAGTCTGTCTCTCTTTTGGACACAGTGCCGCTCAGGCGCCGACGTCCCCGTCGACGTAGTACCAGCGCCCTGCTTCGAGCAGGAAGCGGCTGCGCTCGACCAACCGGGTGGCGCGGCCGGTGGCGTCGCGCTGGCGCGCGACGAACTCGACCTCGGCATGCTCGCCGTCTCGCATGCTGCGCGAGCGCACCTCCAGGCCGAGCCAGCGCGCACCGGGCTCGAAGCCGAGCGTTGCAGGTCGCGTGTCCGGGTGCCAGCTGGCCAGCAGGTAATCGGCACGCTCCAGCACGAAGGCGGTGTAGCGCGAGCGCATGAGCGACTCGGCGTCGGGCGCGGGTACGGCGTCGAAATGGTCGACGTAACGGCCGCAGCATTGCGCATAGGCCAGCGGTCGGGCGCGCTGGTCGCAGCGCCCGCAAGGGCAGGAGAGGAGAGCGGCCATGCGCAGCATTCTGGACGACGGCGCGCCCAGGTCGGCACGCCTCAGGCCAGAGCGCGCTGAATCAGCAGCTTCTGAATGTCCGACGTGCCCTCGTAGATCTGGCACACGCGCACGTCGCGGTAGATGCGTTCGAGCGGAAAGTCGTTCACGTAGCCATAGCCGCCCAGCGTCTGGATCGCCGCGCTGCAGACCTTCTCCGCCATCTCGCTGGCAAACAGCTTGGCCATCGCGGCTTCTTTCAGGCAGGGACGGCCGGCATCGCGCAGGCTGGCGGCATGCCAGATCAACTGGCGCGCGGCTTCGAGTTGCGTCGCGCATTCGGCGAGCCGGAAGCCCACGGCCTGCTGGTTGAAGATGCTGCCGCCGAAGGCCTGACGCTCCTTGGCATAGGCCAGCGCCACGTCGAACGCGCTGCGCGCCATGCC
>SEGN01000469.1 GCA_004211245.1 Variovorax sp. | reverse complement strand
CGTCGATGGAGAGGGGTGTTCGGCACGGCGCGCAGTGTAAGCGCCGTGTTCGCCGCCTCAGACCTTCGAGAAATCGGGCTTGCGTTTTTCCATGAACGCGGTGAACGCCTCCTTCGCGGCCGGCGAACGCATTGCGTTGCCGAAGCTCACGCTCTCCACGCCGATGCGCTCCTGCACCACCGCCTGCTGCGACAGCTTCATGAGACGCTTGGTTTCCATCAATGCGGACAAAGGTTTGGCCGCGAGCTTGCGCGCCTGCGTCTGCGCGATGCCGTTGCATTCGGTGGGCGGCACCACGCGGTTGACCAGGCCGACTTCGAGCGCGGCCTCGGCCATGAAAGGCTCGCCCAGCAACAACGCTTCGGCGGCTCGGTGGTAGCCGAACATCTGCGGCGCGAGCAGGCTCGACGCTGCTTCGGGCACCAGGCCGAGGTTGACGAAGGGCATCGAGAACGCCGCGTTGTCGCCCGCATAGACCAGGTCGCAATGGAACAGCAGCGTGGTGCCGATGCCCACGGCCGGGCCGCACACGCTGGCGACGACGGGCTTCGGGAACGCCGCGATCGTGCGCAGGAAGCGGATCGCTGGCGAGTCGGCTTCGCTTGGCGCAGCCGGTGCGGCAGCGGCCTTCATGAAGTCGCCGATGTCGTTGCCCGCGCTGAAGATGGTCGGGTCGCCCTGGATCAGCACGGTGCGCACGTCCGTGTCGCCCGCCGCGCTCTCGAGTGCGTCCGACAACGCGTCGTACATCGCGCCGGTGATCGAGTTCTTGCGCTCGACACGGTTGAAGGTCAGGGTCATCACACCGGCTTCGGTGTGGACGAGGATGTCGGTCATGCGGGTTGCTCCATCAGTTGTTCGCGGACGAAATCGAGTCGGTCCTGGCCCCAGAACATTTCGCCGCCGACGAACATGGTCGGCGCGCCGAACACGCCGCGCTCGACGGCCTCGGTGGTGATGGCCTTGAGCCGGTCCTTGGTGTCCTGCGCGTTGGCCAGCGCCAGCACCGCCGCGGGGTCGAAGCCCGCGGTCTGCAGCACCGAACCGACGGTGGCGGGGTCGTTCATGTTGCGGCCATCGACCCAGACCGCGTCGTACATCGCCTTCACGTAGTCGGCGAAGCGTTCCGGCTGCTGCATCTGCAGGCCGGTCGCGCCGCGCATCAGCAGCAGCGTGTTGATCGGGAAGTGCGGGTTGTGCTCGAAGGGCACGCCGTAACGCTTCGCGAAGCGCTTCAGGTCGCGGTTCATGTACGGGCCCTTGGGCTTGATCTCGGCCGGCGAGTGGTTGCCCGTGGCCTGGAACACGCCGCCGAGCAGCATCGGCTTCCACACCAGTTCGGCGCCGGTGTCGGCGCACAGATGCGGCAGCTGTGTGGCGGCGAGATAGGCGGCGGGGCTGCCGAAGTCGAAATAGAACTCGACGGTCTTCGTCATGCGTTGTCTCCTCAGAATTTCTCGGACCAGGGCCGGATGTCCAGCTCGTGCGTCCAGGCGTCGCGCGGCTGCGAGTGCAGCATCCAGTAAGTGTCGGCGATGTGGTCGGGGTTGAGGATGCCGTCGTCGGCTTTCAACGCGTAGCGCTCCGGGAAGTTGCTGCGGATGAACTCGGTGTCGATCGCGCCGTCGACCACCACGTGCGCGACGTGGATGCCCTGCGGCCCCAGTTCGCGCGCCATCGACTGCGCCAATGCGCGCAAGGCCATCTTGGCACCGGAGAAGGCCCCGAAGTTGGCCGCGCCCCGCAGCGAGGCCGTGGCGCCGGTGAAGATAATCGTGCCCTTGTGAGCGCCGGCCGCGGCCTCGCGCGCCACCATGCGCTTCGCCACTTCGCGGCCGTTGAGAAAGCCCGAGAAGCACGCCATCTCCCAGACCTTGAAATACTTTCGTGCGGTTTCGCTCAGGATGCTCTCCGGCACGTTGGCGCCGATGTTGAACACCATCACCTCGATCGGCCCGATGGTCGATTCGATTCCATCGACGAGCGCGACCACCTCGTCCTCCTTGCGCGCATCGCAGGCGAAGGCGCGCGCCGCGCCGCCATCGGACTCGATCTGCGCGACGAGCGGCTGCAGCTTGTCCAGACTGCGGCGCGTGACGCAGGCCACGTAGCC
>SEGN01000468.1 GCA_004211245.1 Variovorax sp. | reverse complement strand
CGTCGACGACGAGGAACTGCACCTGGTCAAGCTTGATCTGCATCGAGCGTTGCAGGTCAAGCAGGCGGCCGGGCGTGGCGACCACGAGGTTGGCGTTCTGCAGCTTGGCGATCTGCAGCTGGTACGGCATGCCGCCGACCACGCTGGCCACGCGCAGGCCGCGGCAATGGCGGACCAGGTCGATGGCGTCGTGCGCGACCTGCTGCGCGAGTTCGCGTGTCGGGCACAGGATGAGGGCGCCGGGGGTGGCAGCCTTGAAGTTGCGGGTGTTGGTCGGGTCTTTGCGCTTGGCCTTCTTGGGCGGCGCTTCGCCGCGGGCGGCGGCTTCAGCCGACAGGCGAACGAACTCGGCCTTGGCGGCGGCTTCGGCATCGGCTTCCTGCTTCAGCAGGGTGTGCAGCACGGGCAGCAGGAAGGCAGCGGTCTTGCCGCTGCCGGTCTGGCTCGACACCATCAGGTCGATGTAGCGCGCGGTGCCGTCGTCGTTGCTGGTCATGGCCAGCGGAATGACCTTGTCCTGCACGGTGGTCGGCTGCTCGAAGCCGAGATCGGCCACGGCGGCGACCAGTTCCGGCGCGAGGCCAAGACGGACGAAGCCATTGGGTGCCTTCGGCACATCGGCCGGGGCCGCAGCGGCCACGTCGAGGTTGTCGAGCAAGGTGGCGTCGGAATGCGATTCCGTGACGGCCACGAATTCGTCGGAGGTGGATTGCACAGGCGCGAAGTCGCCCTGCGCTTCAAAAGCGTCGGTCATAGAGATATCTCATACGCGAGCGCTGCCGTAGGCGGCGCCCCGTCGGGTGGTTAAAAACATCAACCATCCAACGACATTCAGTCTTCGCTTTCGCGAGGCTGCGGCCCTTTTGGGATCTTCTTCAAATCTCGAAGATCGGGCGCCTGTGCAAGACGGGGAGATGCAAGAAAACGCTGCTGTACGCAGCGAAGCCATCGATTATGGCATGAATCCGGGTTTTTACCTAATCAGTCGAGCTTCAGGAACGTTTCGCGGTAGTGCGCCAGTTCCTCGATGGATTCGTGCACGTCGGCCAGCGCCGTGTGGGCCTGCTGCTTCTTGAAAGCGCTGTACGCAGCCGGCTTCCAGCGCTTGGCCAGTTCCTTCAGCGTGCTCACGTCGAGGTTGCGGTAATGAAAATAGGCCTCGAGCTTCGGCATGTACTTGACCAGGAAGCGGCGATCCTGGCCGATCGTGTTGCCGCACATCGGCGAGCCGGTCTTCGGGATGTAGCGTGCGATGAACTCGAGCAGTTGCTGCTCCGCTGCCGACTCGTCGAGCGTGGACGCCTTGACCTTGTCGATGAGGCCGCTGCGGCCGTGCGTGCCTTTGTTCCATGCGTCCATCGCATCGAGCACGGCATCGCTCTGGTGAATGACGAGCACTGGACCGTCGATGCGCGGCGTCAGGTCGGGGCCGGTGACGACGACCGCGATCTCGAGCAGGCGCTCCTTTTCCGGGTCGAGCCCGCTCATCTCGCAATCCAGCCAGACCAGGTTCTGGTCGCTCTTCTTGAGGCTCGGCGTTGTCGGCGCGGTCGATTCGGTGGATGCGGTGGATTCAGGCATCGGGGCATTGTCGTCGATGCCTTCGGGGCCGAAGGCATGCGGACTAAACTCGGCGGCCCATGACAAACGCCTCCCTCGTCTTCACCTGCGCCTTCGCGGCCGCCCTGGTCGTGGGCCTGCTGCTGAAGTTCTGGCTCGCCTCGCGCCAGGTGCGCCACGTGGCGCAGCACCGCGACACCGTGCCGCCGCGCTTCGCGGCCATCATCCCGCTCGCGTCCCACCAGAAGGCGGCGGATTACACGATCGCCAAGGCACGTTTCGGGGTGATCGAACTCGCCTGGGGTGCCGCCGTGCTGCTGGCCTGGACGCTGCTCGGCGGTCTCGACCTTCTGAACAAGGTGCTGCTGGCCTGGCTCGGCGGCGGCATGGTGCAGCAACTGGCGCTGGTGGCGGCATTCGCCGTCATCGGGGGGCTGCTCGAACTGCCGTTCTCGCTGTGGCAGACCTTCGTGATCGAGCAGCGTTTCGGCTTCAACAAGCTCACCTGGCGGCTTTGGCTGGTCGACGCGCTGAAGGGCTTGCTGCTCGGCGCGCTGATCGGCCTGCCC
>SEGN01000094.1 GCA_004211245.1 Variovorax sp. | reverse complement strand
TCGACCATGAAGCCGATCACGGTCGCGATGGCGCTGGAGGCCGGCCGCATCAAACCGCAGACCACCATCGAGACCGGCCCCGGCCGCTACTCGATCGGCGGCTTCACCATCAGCGACACGCACAACTACGGCACGCTGACGGTCGAGGGAGTCATCCAGAAATCGAGCAACGTCGGCGCGCTCAAGATCGCGCAGAAGATGACGCCCCACGAGATGTGGGACACCTACACCGCGCTCGGCTACGGGCAGAAGCCCCAGCTCACCTTCCCCGGCGCGGTGACCGGCCGGCTGCGGCCCTGGAAGACCTGGAAGCCGGTCGAGCAGGCCACCATGGCCTACGGCTACGGCCTGTCGGCGTCGCTGTTCCAGATGGCGCATTCGTACACCTCGTTCGCCCACGACGGCCGCGTCATTCCGGCGACCATGCTGAAGAGCGCCGAACCGGCCGTCGGCGTGCGGGTGTTCTCCGCCGAGAACGCCCATGCCGTGCGCAAGATGCTGCAGATGGCGGCCGGCCCCGGCGGCACCGGCCAACTGGCCCAGACCATCGGCTACTCGGTGGGCGGCAAGTCCGGCACCGCGCACAAGCAGGTCGGCAAGGGCTACGCGAGCAACAAGTACCGCTCGTGGTTCACCGGCATGGCGCCGATCGAGAAGCCGCGCGTCATCGTCGCGGTGATGATCGACGAGCCGAGCGCCGGCCAGTACTTCGGCGGCACGGTGGCCGCGCCGGTGTTCAGCGAGGTCGTGCAGCAGACGCTGCGCATGATGAACGTGCCGCCCGACCTCGCGGTGAAGCCGCTGGTCGTGACCAAGGGCGTGGACGAGAGCTTCTGATGAACGACATCCGCCTCTCCTCCCCGAACGAAGCCGCCTGGTGGCTGCGCTCGTGCGTGCCGGGCGACCTGCACGCCGACAGCCGCCGTGTCGGCGCGGGCGACGGCTTCATCGCCTGGCCCGGTGCCGCGGCCGACGGGCGTGCGCATGTGCCCGCGGCGCTGGCGCAGGGCGCGTCGGTCTGCCTGGTGGAGCAGGAAGGTGTGGAAGCGTTCGGGTTCGAGAGCGAAGCCGTGGCCGGCTATCGCGGGCTCAAGGCAGCCACCGGCCCGATCGCCGCTTCCTTCTATGGCCAGCCGTCCAGCCAACTCGCCGTGGTCGCGGTGACCGGCACCAACGGCAAGACCTCGACCGCCTGGTGGCTCGCCGAGGCGCTGACACGGCGTGCCGGTCACGGCCCCTGCGCAGTGGTCGGCACACTCGGCATCGGCGTGCCGCCCGACCTCACCTACACCGGCCTCACCACCCCCGACCCGGTGATGCTGCAGCGCGAACTGCGCGGCTTCGTCTCGCGCGGCTTCAGTGCCTGCGCCATCGAGGCCTCGTCGATCGGCATCGCCGAGCGGCGCCTCGACGGCTGCGAGATCCGCGTGGCGGTGTTCACCAACTTCACCCAGGACCATCTCGATTACCACGGCAGCATGGACGCCTACTGGCAGGCCAAGGCCGAACTGTTCCGCTGGCCGGGCCTGCGCGCCGCCGTCGTCAATATCGACGACCTGCATGGCGCCACGCTGGTGGCCAACCTGCTCGATGCCGACTGCGGCGCACTCGACGTCTGGACGGTATCGGCCGCTGGCGCGCCGGCGCGCCTGGCCGCGCAGGACATCGGCTACGGTGTCGATGGCCTGCATTTCAGCGTGGCGGAACAGGGCGGCGGTGTCGAACGACTGTCGACACAGTTGATCGGCGAGTACAACGTGGCCAACCTGCTGGGGGTGATCGGCGCGCTGCGTGCGCTCGGTCTGTCGCTGACCGACGCAGTGCAGGCTTGCACCGGCCTCGGCAGCGTGCCCGGCCGCATGGAGCGCATCGCGGCACCGGGCCAGCCGCTGGCCGTGGTCGACTACGCCCATACGCCCGACGCGCTCGACAAGGCGCTGGCCGGGCTGCGACCGCTCGCTGCGCAACGCGGCGGCGCGCTCTGGTGCGTGTTCGGTTGCGGCGGCGACCGCGATCCGGTCAAGCGGCCCATGATGGCCGCCGTGGTCGAGAAGCAGGCCGACCGCGTGGTGGTGACCAGCGACAACCCGCGCAGCGAGAAGCCCGCCGCGATCATCGGCCAGATCCTGCTGGGGCTGGCCCGGCCCGAGGCCGCGCAGGTCGAGGCCGATCGCGCCCGCGCCATTGCGGACACGCTGGCCCAGGCCGCGCCCGAGGACGTCGTGCTGCTGGCCGGTCGCGGGCACGAGGCGTGGCAGGAGATCGGCGGCGAAAAGATCGCGTTCTCGGACCGTGCGCATGCGGTCGACGCGCTGGCTCGGAGGGCCGCCCCATGATGACGCTCGAGCAGGCGCAAGCCTGGATTCCCGGTGCGACCCTGGTGGGCGATGGCGCCGTGGCGATCGAACGCGTGCACACCGATACCCGCACACTGGCGCCCGGCGACCTGTTCGTGGCGCTGAAGGGCGAGCGCTTCGATGCGAACGACTTCCTGCCGGATGCGCGGGAGCGCGGGGCCGCTGCCGCGATCGCGCATCGCGGGCTCGCGGCGGCCGGCCTGCCGGGGCTCGAGGTGCCGGACTCGCTGGCCGCGCTCGCCGCTCTGGCCAGTGGCTGGCGCGACCAGTTCACGCTGCCGCTGATCGCGGTGACGGGCAGCAATGGCAAGACCACGGTCACCCAGATGCTGGCCACCATCCTGCGGGCGGCCTGCGACGTCCGCGCGCTCGCCACGGCCGGCAACTTCAACAACGAGATCGGCGTGCCGTTGACGCTGCTGCGGTTGCGGCCGTACCACCGGCGTGCGGTGGTCGAACTCGGCATGAACCATCCGGGCGAGATTGCCCGGCTCGCCGCCATCGCGCGGCCGACCGTCGCGCTGGTCAACAACGCCCAGCGCGAACACCAGGAGTTCATGGCCACGGTCGAAGCGGTGGCGCGCGAGAACGCGGCCGTGTTCGCCGCCCTGCCGGCCGACGGCACGGCCGTGTTCCCGTACGGCGACGAATTCACGCCGCTGTGGACCGAGATCGCAACCGAAGGCGCACGGCGCCGTTGCCTGACTTTCGGAGAGGACGCGGATGCCGACATCGCGCTGATCTCTGCCGAGTGGGTGCAGCACGCCTGGCAATTGGCCGCGCGCACGCCGCTCGGGGAACTGCGCTGCACCTTGCGCATTGCCGGCCGGCACAACGTCGTGAACGCCTTGGCGGCCATCGCCTGCGCGCTCGCCACCGGCGTGTCGCTCGAAGACATTGCACGCGGGCTCGACGCGTTCGAGCCGGTCAAGGGCCGTTCGCGGTCGAGCGCGCTTCAGCTGCGCGGCGGCCGCGAGATCGTGCTGGTGGACGACACCTACAACGCCAACCCGGACTCGGTGCGCGCGGCGATCGACGTGCTCGCCAGCCTGCCGGGGCCGCGGCTGCTGGTGCTCGGCGACATGGGCGAGGTGGGCGATCAGGGCGAACGCTTTCACGCCGAGGTCGGCGCCTGGGCGCGCGAACGCGGCATCGACACTTTTTATGCGCACGGCACGGCCACGACCCACAGCGTCGCGGCCTTCGCCGATCCGGGCCGGGCGCGCCATTTCGACGACATCGATCCGCTCAACCAGGCCGTGCTCGCGTTGCTCCCCGAAACCGGCAGCGTGCTGGTCAAGGGCTCGCGCTTCATGCGCATGGAGCGGGTGGTGCAGGCCATCGCCGACGTGACGATCCCATCCCGACAACAACAAGAGGAGGCCGGTCATGCATCGTGAACCGCGCGCTGTCACACCATGCTGCTGAGCCTGGCCCAATGGCTGCAGACGCTCAGTCCCGAGTTCGGGTTCCTGCGCGTGTTCCAGTACCTGACCTTCCGTGCGCTCATGGCGGCGCTGACGGCGTTGATCTTCGGTCTGGCCGCGGGTCCGTACGTGATCCGGCGCCTCGCCGCGCTCAAGATCGGGCAGCCGGTGCGCGGCTACGGCATGGACACGCACCTCACCAAGAGCGGCACGCCCACCATGGGCGGCGTGCTGGTGCTGTTCTCGATCGCGCTGGCGACCCTGCTCTGGTTCGACGCGTCCAATCGTTTCGTCTGGATCGTGCTGTGGGTGACCCTGGGCTTCGGCGCGATCGGCTGGGTCGACGACTGGCGCAAGGTGGTGCGCAAGGACCCCGAGGGAATGCGCTCTCGCGAGAAGTACCTGTGGCAGTCGCTGGTCGGTCTGGTCGCGGGGTTCTACCTGCTCTTCAGCATCTCGGAGAGCTCCAACTGGCGCGTGCTGGAACTGTTCTACGCCTGGGTGCGTTCGGGCTTCGACCTCGACTTCCCGCCGAAGATCAATCTGCTGGTGCCGTTCTTCAAGGAAATCAGCTATCCGCTCGGCGGCATCGGCTTCGTGATCCTGACGTACCTGGTGATCGTGGGCGCGAGCAACGCGGTGAACCTCACGGACGGCCTCGACGGCCTGGCCATCATGCCGGTGGTGATGGTCGGCTCGGCGCTCGGCGTGTTCGCCTATGTGACCGGCAGCGCGGTCTACTCGAAGTACCTGCTGTTCCCCCACATCCCGGGCTCGGGCGAGCTGCTGGTGTTCTGTTCCGCGATGGCCGGCGCCGGCCTGGCGTTCCTGTGGTTCAACACGCATCCCGCTCAGGTGTTCATGGGGGACGTCGGTGCGCTCGCGCTCGGCGGCGCGCTCGGCACCATCGCGGTCATCGTGCGGCAGGAGATCGTGTTCTTCGTCATGGGCGGCATCTTCGTGGTCGAAGCGATCTCGGTGATGGCTCAGGTCACTTACTTCAAATACACGAAGAAGCGTTTCGGCGAAGGCCGGCGCGTGCTCAAGATGGCACCCTTGCACCACCACTTCGAAAAGAGCGGCTGGCGCGAGACGCAGGTCGTGGTGCGCTTCTGGATCATCACGATGCTGCTGTGCCTCGTCGGTCTTTCCACGCTGAAGTTGAGGTGAGCCAGGCGTGAAGCACCTTCAGGATCAACCCGTACTCATCCTCGGCCTGGGCCTTTCGGGCCTGGCCATGGCGCGCTGGTGCGCGCGGCACGGGGCGCGGGTCACCGTCGCGGACACGCGCGAGGCGCCGGCCTTGCTGGAGACGCTGAAGGCGGAGCTGCCGCAGGTCGCTTTCATCGGCGGCGCGTTCTCCGCCGATCTGATCGACGGCACGGCGATCCGGGCGGTCTACCGCTCGCCGGGCCTGCCGCCCGCCGCGATCGCGGTGGTGACCGATGCGGCGCGTGCGATCGGGTTGCCGGTCGGGGGCGAGCTGGATCTGTTCGCGCAGGCGCTGCATGACCTTGCGTTGGTCGATCCAGCGCCGGAAGTGGTCGAGGCCGTCGAGAGCCAACCGGTCGTCGCACCGGAACCGGAACCTGAACCGGACAACGAACCCACGGCAGTCACCGACGAAGCGCCCGTCGGCGTGGTCGAAGCATCTGTGCCGAAGGAGCCGCCCCCGGCCGCCGGTGCTTCGGTGCATTCCGCCGCGCGCGATGCCGCCGCCTTCGTGGCGCGCATGGCCGAGCTCTCCGCCGCGCCGCCGCCCGCAGCGGCCAGGGACGGTGCCGAAGTCCCCTTGCCGATCGCCGCGCCGCAGCCGGCGCGCGGCTATCGCCCGGCCGTCCTCGCGATCACCGGCACCAATGGCAAGACCACCGTGACCGCGCTGACCGGCCAGCTGGTCGAGCGCGCCGGCAAGACGGTTGCGGTGGCCGGCAACATCGGCCCGACGCTGCTCGACACCCTGGCGGCGCACCTGGACGCGGGCACGTGGCCCGAGGTCTGGGTGCTGGAACTTTCGAGCTTCCAGCTCGATGGCGTGCAGAACTTCGAGCCCACCGCCGCCGTAGTGCTGAACGTCACGCAGGATCACCTCGACTGGCATGGCGACATGGCGTCCTATGCGGGCGCCAAGGCGCGCATCTTCGGCACGCGCGGTCTGATGGTGCTGAACCGCGACGACGACGCCGTGATGCAGATGCTGCCCGCGCCCGTGCGCGTGAAGCTGCAGCGGCCGCAACAGCGTGCCCATGTGACGTTCGGCGCCGGCATGCCGCGGCGCCCCGGCGACTTCGGCATCGAGCGCATCAACGGCATGGCCTGGCTGGTGCGCGCGCTGGAGGCCGACGAAACCATCAAGCGCAAGCGCGGCGGGCCGGCCGAGGAGGTCGAGATCCATCTGCAGCGGCTGCTGCCGGCCGACGCGCTGCGCATCCGTGGGCAGCACAACGCGCTCAACGCGCTCGCCGCGCTGGCGCTCGCGGCCGCCGCCGACTGCGCGCTCGGCCCGATGCTCTACGGCCTGCGCGAATACCGTGGCGAGCCGCACCGCGTCGAGTCGGTCGCCATCGTGGACGAGGTCGAGTACTTCGACGACAGCAAGGGCACCAACGTCGGTGCCACGGTCGCAGCGCTGGGCGGCCTGGGCGCCGAGCGCCGCGTCGTCGTGATCCTGGGCGGCGAAGGCAAGGGCCAGGACTTCACGCCGCTGGCGGCACCGGTGCGGCAGTTCGCACGGGCCGTCGTGCTGATCGGGCGCGACGCGCCGATCATCGAGGCGGCGCTGGCCGACACCAGGACGCCGCTGCTGCATGCGGAGTCGATGGAAGAGGCGGTGCAGGCTGCCGCGAAGCGCGCCAGCCCGGGCGATGCCGTGTTGCTGTCGCCGGCCTGCGCCAGCTTCGACATGTTCAAGGACTACGCACACCGCGCCGCGGTGTTCTGCGAGGCAGTCCAGGCCTTGCCCGACGCCATCGAGACGGAGGGCCGCCAGCCATGAACCAGACCGCCGCCGCCACGCCGAACGCAGAAGGCAACCGCTTTGCCGGCTGGTTCCGCCGTGCTGCCAAGAGCAGCATCGACGCTTTGCCGATGCACCTGCCGGTGCGCCTCGGCGGTGCCGACATCGCGCAGACCAAGGCCGCGCCGATGCGGGTGCTCGGCTTCGACCAGGCGCTGCTCTGGGTCACGCTGGCGCTGGTCGCCTGGGGCCTGGTGATGGTGTATTCGGCCTCGATCGCCCTCGGCGACAACCCGCGCTTCTCGCGCATGAACTACAGCCAGTCCTACTTCGTGCTGCGGCACAGCTTGTTCCTGCTGATCGCCTTCGTCGCGGCATTGCTCACCTTCCAGGTGCCGATGAAGACCTGGGAGCGCGCGGCGCCCTGGCTCTTCGTGGTCTCGCTGCTGCTGCTGGTGGCGGTCCTGATCCCTCACGTCGGACGCAGCGTGAACGGCGCGCGCCGCTGGATCCCGCTCGGCTTCATGAGCTTCCAGCCCTCGGAGCTGGCGAAGCTCGCGATGGTCTTCTATGCGGCCAGCTACATGGTGCGCAAGATGGAGATCAAGGAGCGCTTCTTCCGCGCCGTGCTGCCGATGGGCATCGCCGTGCTGGTGGTGGGCATGCTGCTGCTGGCCGAACCCGACATGGGCGCTTTCATGGTGATCGCCATCATCGCGATGGGCATCCTGTTCCTGGGCGGCGTCAACGCGCGCATGTTCTTCGTGATCGCGGCGCTGGTCGTCGTCGCGTTCGGCATGATCGTTGCCTCCTCGCCCTGGCGGCGCGAGCGCATCTTTGCCTACCTCGATCCGTTCGGCGAGACGAACGCGCTCGGCAAGGGCTACCAGCTCTCGCATTCGCTGATCGCGATCGGCCGCGGCGAGGTCTTCGGCGTCGGCCTCGGCGGCAGCATCGAAAAGCTGCACTGGCTGCCCGAGGCCCACACCGACTTCCTGATGGCCGTGATCGGCGAGGAATTCGGCCTGGTGGGCGTGTTGCTGGCCATTGCGCTGTTCCTCTGGCTGACGCGCCGCATCATGCACATCGGGCGCCAGGCCATTGCGCTGGACCGCGTTTTCTCGGGCCTGGTGGCGCAGGGCGTGGGCATCTGGATCGGCTTCCAGACCTTCATCAACATGGGCGTGAACCTCGGCGCCTTGCCGACCAAGGGCCTCACGCTGCCGCTGATGAGCTTCGGCGGCTCCGCGATTCTGATGAACCTGATCGCCATCGCCGTGGTGCTGCGCATCGACTACGAGAACCGCGTGCTCATGAAAGGCGGTCGCGTATGAGCCGCACCGCACTGGTCATGGCGGGCGGCACCGGCGGGCACATCTTCCCGGGCCTGGCCGTGGCCGAGGAACTGCGCACGCGCGGCTGGCAGGTGCACTGGCTCGGCGCGCCGGGCAGCATGGAGCAGCAGCTGGTGCCGCCGCGCGGCTTCGCGTTCGAGGCGGTGCAGTTCGGCGGCGTGCGCGGCAAGGGCCCGATGACCCTGTTGCTGCTGCCGCTCAATCTGTTGCGCGCCTTCCTGCAGAGCATCGCGGTGGTGCGCCGCGTGCGGCCGGACGTGGTGATCGGCCTCGGCGGCTACATCACCTTTCCGGGCGGGATGATGAGCGTGCTGCTCGGCAAGCCGCTGGTGCTGCACGAACAGAACTCGGTGGCAGGGCTCGCCAACAGGGTGCTGGCCAGCGTCGCCGATCGCGTGTTCAGCGCCTTCCCGGACGTTCTCAAGAATGCGAAGTGGGTCGGCAATCCATTGCGCGCCGCTTTCGTATCGCAGCCCGATCCGGCCGCGCGCTTCGCCGGTCGCACGGGCCCGCTCAAGCTGCTCGTGGTCGGCGGCAGCCTTGGCGCCAGGGCGCTCAATGCGGTGGTGCCGAAAGCGTTGGCGCTGATCGCACCGGCCACGCGGCCGAGCGTGACGCACCAGAGCGGCGTCAAACAAATCGACGAGCTGCGCGCCAACTATGCAGCGGCCGGCGTCCAGGGCGAGTTGACCCCTTTCATCGACGACACGGCCCAGGCCTATGCCGAGGCCGACCTGATCGTCGCGCGCGCCGGTGCCAGCACCGTCACCGAAATCGCAGCCGTGGGCGCTGCCGCGCTGTTCGTTCCTTTCCCCTCGGCGGTCGACGACCACCAGACCACCAACGCGCGCTTCCTTGTGGATGCGGGCGGAGCCTGGCTGGTGCAGCAGGCCGACCTCACACCTGAATGGCTGGCTGATTTGCTACAGAAGACGGATCGCTCCACGCTGATGGAGCACGCCCTGCGCGCCAAGGCAATGCAAAAAACCGGCGCGGTCGACGAAGTCGTGCGCGCCTGCGAGGAGTTGGCCGCATGAAGCACGCCATCCGTCACATCCACTTCGTCGGCGTCGGCGGCTCGGGCATGAGCGGCATCGCCGAGGTGCTGCTGAACCTGGGCTACACGATCTCCGGTTCCGACCTGGCCGACAGCGCGACGCTGAAACGCCTGGCCGGGCTGGGCATCCACACCTTCGTCGGCCACGACGCGGCGAACATCGCCGGCGCCGACGCGGTCGTCACCTCGACCGCGGTGCAGGCCGACAACCCCGAGGTGGTCGCTGCCCGCGAAAAGAAGATTCCGGTGGTGCCGCGCGCGCTGATGCTGGCCGAACTGATGCGCCTGAAGCAGGGCATCGCGATCGCCGGCACGCACGGCAAGACCACCACCACCAGCCTGGTGGCGAGCGTGCTCGCGGCCGCCGGGCTCGACCCGACCTTCGTGATCGGCGGCCGGCTCAACAGCGCCGGCGCCAATGCCAAGCTCGGCAGCGGCGACTACATCGTGGTGGAGGCCGACGAATCGGACGCTTCGTTTCTCAACCTGCTGCCCGTGATGGCGGTGGTCACGAACATCGATGCCGACCACATGGAGACCTACGGGCACGACTTCAACAACCTGAAGAAGGCCTTCGTCGACTTCCTGCACCGCATGCCGTTCTACGGCGTGGCGATCCTCTGCACCGA